>JBDQII010000318.1:0-6043 GCA_040264395.1 Verrucomicrobiota bacterium | reverse complement strand
TCCCAGCGGCCGTTGCGCTTTAGCGCATCAAAGAGCAGGGAGATCTGCGCATCGATGAAGGTGATGCAAGCGTGGTAAGCCTGCATGTACTTGCGACGTAACTCGTCGTTTTCTTTCTCCAATTCGAAACCAAACGCTTCGTATCGTTTGGAGATTGCCAGCGGAGGCCTGTTCTTCCAGTCGCCCTTCGGTGTCGGGCGGTATTCGATTGCGCTGAGCGGATACTGGTCGAAATATTTCTTTGGGGCCCAGAACGGCACGTGTGGTTTCTGGATGCCGCACGCGATGAAAAACGGCTTCTTGGCGTGGGTTTTGTCGTCCAGCCACTTGGCAATCTGGCGCACGTTCTTGCCGTCCTTGTGCTGTTCGTCGCGCATCTGGGTCGGGCCGTATCCCGGCGGCGTCTGGCCGGCCAAGGCGCTGCGGTGTTCCTTGAGGTGGCGATGCCAGGACCGATCATCTTCGTCCTTGATCGGCCCGTGCTTAGCTTCGTAAACCTTGCGCAGCTTCCTTTCGACGGGGTTTTCTTCGTTGTTGAACCTGATCACGTCGTGCCATGCAACGTCGCCCGGGTCGGCCTTGGTATTATGAAAAATCTTACCCACGCTGGCCGTCCAGTAACCGTTGGTCTTGAATACCTGTGGCATTGACTTCGTGTTGGGACGCACGTTGCGGATGTCCGACTTGTTGTTGAGGATGCCCGTCGATTCAGGGTAAAGCCCGCTAAGGAATGACGCCCGCGACGGGCCGCATACTGGGTACTGGCAGTAGGCTCGACCGAACGTCGTACCTGCGGCCGCAAGTTTCTCCAGCCCCGGTGTCTTGAGCGGCTGGTACCCCGAGGTGCTGACGTGGTTGTTCAGGTCGTCGCAGACGATCAGTAATACATTCGGGCGCTCTGAGCGATCCGCTGTGGCAACCATTACCCACAAACAGAAGATCGAAACTGAAATAAAAGTTTTCATGGTGAGATTTTTGGACATGAGCATGTATGGTGGATCGCGTTCACTATGAGCGGGTCATTTCAATGACCCAGGGGTTTGATTACTCTTCTCAGCTACTCGTGCTTTGATGCGCGCAGCTTTCTTTTTCTCGCGTGCTGCTTTCTTCTCTTTGTTCGACATTTTTTTGGCTGGTGCAGTGGCATCTGGATTCCAGCGTTTTTCCTGCTTGCTTACAGGGGGAGCCATTTCGTCGAGCCATTTATTGTATTTGGCGGCGAGTTTGGTAACCACTTTCGGGTGTTTTTTTGCGAGGTTTGTTGTTTCGCTGAGATCTTTTTTGAGATCGAAGAGTTCAATACGATTTTTCTCTGCGACCAGTTTCCAATTCCCACTGCGGATGGCCCATTTTCCTTTTTCACCTGCGGAACTCCAATACAACTCCTCATGGATTTTATCGGTTTCACTTCTGAGGGCGGGGAGGATGCTTTTACCGTCCAGAGGCTTGTCCTTTGGCATGGGCAGTCCGGCAGCGTCGAGAGCTGTGGCAAACAAATCAATCGACCACATGGGAACATCGCACTTTTTCCCTCCTTCCAGTTGAGCCGGCCAAGACACAATGAACGGGACATGGATTCCGCCCTCGTAATCCATTTGTTTGAAGCCGCGAAGAGGTGCATTGTTGGCGTTCATGGCACTTGAACCGCCATTGTCCGTGAGAAAGATGAGCAGTGTATTGTCAAAAATGTCGTGTTTCCTTAGTGAGTTCACAATCTCCCCAACTCCCACGTCCAGATGCTTGATCATGGCCATCAGAGTGTCGCGTTTTTTATCCCCGGTCACGTTCTTGATGTCTTCTTCGGGGGCCTCTGGTGGAGCATGTACTGCATTGTATGCGACATAGAGAAAGAAAGGGTCCTCCTTGTGGCGATCGATAAAATCGATCGCTTCCTCGGTGATTCGAGTGGTGAGGTAGCCCTCTTCTTTGATGGGATTGAGGCCACGATAAATAGGGTGATCCATGTCCGAGTGGTCAAAGTAGGGGTGTGCCCCGCGACCCATGAAGCCATAGAACTCATCGAATCCGCGGTTCATGGCGTGGTATTCTGTGGTGAGTCCGAGATGCCACTTACCCAATGCCCCGGAGATGTAACCGGCTGGCTTGAGTCGCTGAGGAATAAACACCTCATCAAGCGGAACGCCAGATCCTCCTTCGCCGGCTGTATAGATTCCAAATCTTTGCTGAAAGCGACCCGTCATGAGTCCGGCACGTGTCGGCGAACACACGTGTCCACTGGTGTAGCCTTGAGTGCAGATGATGGATGAATGGGCCAGTGCATCGATGTTCGGTGTACTGACTTCCGGCGGGGAATACGGATTGTAGCTGACGTCGGCATAGCCCTGGTCATCTGTGAGAATGATAACGATGTTTGGTTTCTCTTCCGCCAAGAGGATGGAGGGCATCCCGATCAAACTGAGGGCTAGTGCTTGTAGGGCGTTTCGAAGTCTCATAGTTGCTATTAAGAATTAATTGGATGGAGTGAGGTTAAAAAGGTTCTCGATCTGTTCACTGGTTAAAGCGGATCCGAAGAAGGCAAGTTCGTCGATCCTTCCATGCCAGAAGCCCGATCTTTGTTTTCGTTTCTTGTTGCCGGACTCTCTGGGAATTCCCCCGATGTTGAAAGGGTTATGCGGTTGTGCCTGAAATCCATTTAAGGGCTCAGAGGAAACGAGGGCTCCGTTTCTGTAAAGCCGCAAACCTTCAATCGTCTTAACGATGGTAACATGAGTCCAGTTTTCGAAAGGCAAAGGTGAAGAATCCACTATCTTTAGAAACCGCTTTCCGTTGTCGAGGGTGAGGCCCAAATGCCCATGATCACCAACAAGTCCAAAGCGAAATGTTTCGTCGCCCGAGAGGTTCATGTCTGAAACGAGGACTGCGTTCCTGGGCAATGTCTTGGTTCGGACCCAAGCCATGATCGTGAACTCAGTTGTTGGGAGTTCCAGGCCAGGAGCGATCTGTGCATAACCTCCATTTCTAGGACCATCCAGGCGAAAAGATGAACCGATACGGCCTGGAGCGAATGGTTGACGGCGCTTAACACCTTTCACAATTGAGGCCCTATTTTGATGGCCTTTGGCCGTATCCTTCAAAGTATGGCCGTCGTCGATGACCGCCATGCGATAATAAGCAAGTGGCAGGAGTGCACGAACATTCCCACTATAGGTTAGGTCTGGCTCATTGAGTCGTCTGAGAAATCTTTGATCGTCGACGGAGATGCCAAGGGGGATGAGAGTCGAGTGATCGATGCGAGTCGCTTGATTCGTGACTAGACGAACCGGATGTATCGAAGTGTCCTGCTGCTTGGGGCGCACTTCCACTTCCCCTTTGAAAACGTGGACTTCACTACTGCGTTCACGTAAGACTTCGATGGCAAATTCCGTGCCGTAATCCACCACTTCAGCATCCGGCGTTTCCACTGTGAAGCCCATACCTTCGGGAGATACATTAGCCGCCAGGCGGCCTGCTTTCAAAAGCATGAATTCAGGGTCATGAATCTCGAATGAAGCAGGTGCTTCGATGACTACTTCGACACCTGAATCAAAAGTGATTTCAACAAGACCATCATCGAGTTGGTAAGTGCCGGTTCGCACGGCGCTGCCATTGTTGAATTCAGACGATGCGCCGAAAAGTTTCAGACTGGCGGCCACACTCCGGGTCAGAGAAGCAACCGTATCACCTGGATTCATTTTTGATTGTCTCTCCCATTGTGACAACAGGGCCACGCCGGTTAGCACAATCGCTGCGGCCGCGGCCAATGGTTTCCATAAGCGAGAGGAATCCGAAGGTGGTTCGGATGTGTCTGAAAGATCAGGCAACTGCAGCCCTCCTAAAACGCCGTGCTCTCATGCAAGCATGGTATGAATTTGGCAATTATCGAGGTACTGTTGTTTTGCCGCCGGATGGTGGCGAATCATCTTCCTCAAACGGTGAATTTGTTTCGACGAAAGCTCGCCTTCCGTAAGTTCCATGAGAAGCGATTCCAGTTCTTTTTTCTCTTCCTCCGTCATACTGCTTCCTTCGGGCCTTGACGTTTGACGCATTCTATCAAAGCGGTACGCGCTCGGAAAAGGGCTTGCTTGATTGAGTTCTCTGACTGACCACTTTGGGAAGCGATGGATTTCAGAGTGGCACCGTCGGTGTATCGACGGCGGATGAGTTCCTGATATCGTTCATTGAGCTTTCCGATACAGTCTTCCAGACGTCGTTGTTTTTCTTCTTGCCACTCGCATAGGTGCTCCGTGTCTTCAGTCAATTCTTGTAGGAGTTCATCGTCGAAAACAAGGCGATCCCGGGTGTCTTTGCGTCGGTAAGCTATGACCTGGAAATAGGCGACTTTGAGCATCCATGCACCAAAGTTAGTGCCGAGTTTGAAGTCCTGCGCTTTACGCCAGAGAACGGCATTGGTCTCCTGCATGACATCCTCCGCCTGTGTACGGTTGCCCAGAAGCGACAGTACATAGGCGTATAATCGGCTCTGATGACTGGTCAGAAGCTGAAGGAATTCAAAAGACGGTTCTGGTCGTTTTCCCGGCATTTATTTCCGTAATCAATAACGGTCAGTTAGTAAGGATATAGCATGGAAGAATGGATTGGTTACGGTCGAGAGCAAAAAAGAAGCCCAGAACTACCTCCTGTTTCTTTCAGATTTCGTGACATTCATATCCCGGATGTTGCTTGGATTGAAGTGGTGGCAGGATCTAGCTGCTTTTTGCAGTCATCGATACCTTGTATTCCAGTCAAGGGGCTGGACACTGGGAATCGCAGATTTGAAGGCACCCTCAAAACTCAAGCTGGCAGCTTGATCGAATTTAGATTCGGGATGTTGCGGAAACGCCAGACTGAGCTGTATAGAGGGGTAACTTGAGAATCAGGCAGTGAATTGCCCTACAGATTTTGCTTCCAAAGAATTAGATCGTTTGAAAGCTCATCCTTGTCATTCTCATCACGAGGGAAGTACCCATTCAGCTTTTCTCCGCAGAGCTGGATGCCTTCAGCCAGTCCTTTACCATATTTCCTGTCTTTGAACCCATCGATAATGGCATCTTTGACCTCCTCAAAGTCTGCATTGCTGAATTGCTTGCTGATTGAAGAGTCTCCCATCACGTAGATCATACGCTTAAAAGCATGAGTTTCTGGAAAGATACAGAACCGGTCGTCGTGCTGACATGGTATGCAACACATCCACCAAGTTACTATCTCACCGGTGTGGCTCACCCAGATTTATCAGGCATGGCACGTTACCTGAGATGATCCACCCTGAACGGTATCCTACACGTCTATTTTAACGGAGCGGTAGGCGATATCGGAGCAGGAAAATACAAGACGGATCCCCTGAAAACCCCCAAATCCTCGCCGTAAGCCTTGCTGAGGGGATAGCCAGGGCCTTGACGGAAACGGTCAAGGTACCGGTCATAGCATCGGATCTGAAATGGGATACCCTCCCGGTTGCGCTTCCTGTCTCAAAAAATTTGGACGAAGCTAAATTGATGGAACAATGGAAGGATCCGACCATCGATCCACAAAAGTTATCATACGTGGCAAAAGATTTGGTATAGTTACGACGTTGTCAGGCAGGAGAGAAACTGGACGCCCATTGCGTGACTCTAAAAAATGCAAGTTTACTGTTTATGCCAGGTGAGCTCTCAGTGGAATATCAGCCGAATGCCCAGAAGATGCGTCCCGATCGGTTTGTAGCCATGGCAGCCTATGGGGAATACGCCGGCGGTTACATCTGTAACAAAGAACAATACGGCCAGGGTGGATATGAAGACAGTCCGAGGGCTTCCAAAGTGGCACGCGAGCTTGAGGCCGTTTTGCTGAACACCATGAGCCACCTGCTTCAGGAATAGAATAGCATTTTCCTGAAACAGGAGAGGTTTCAAACCATTGACATCTTGTTAGTAGTGCTCAATGTTTTTTCAACATTAATGGTCAGGATTCTACCACGAGCGACGTTTTGCAAATTTTACTTACACCATGTCATCATCGCAGCAGGAAAAACAGGATAAACCAGGTTCCCAGGTGGGACCGGCAGGGC
>JBDQII010000317.1:0-6069 GCA_040264395.1 Verrucomicrobiota bacterium | reverse complement strand
TTGGCTTCGCTGATTTTGTTGGCGTGGGTTATTTGGTGCCTTCAATTCGTCGTTCGTGCTCGGAATGTGCAAATTTTTAAAACTGTATCTGGACTGCTGGCAGGCATCCCTTTGGTGGATTTGATTTCGATTGTTGGAATGGATTCCGTGTGGGTGGGAGTCATGGTAATGCTATTTTTGGCAGCCTTGTTTTTCCAGCGATTTATTCCTGCCACCTGATTTGCCTGACGATAACTCTCACAAGTCAGTTCAGGAATTCCAGCTTTTCGGCTTTGGAATCCAACTCGGATAGTTTCAATCGGACACTCACAATGTAGGGAGCCTCTCCTTTTTCCCAATGACCATAAGTTGTCGTGACAATGGTACCATCTGGAAGGAGTTCAACACCAGGATAGGCGCAATCCGCATTTTTCGTGTTATCCATTAATCTTACCCGGTATTGACCTTCTCGATTGTTCAGAAGGTCTTCGTAAGTGCCAACCCAGGCGACCCAATCACCCTTGGTAGGGGATTTCAGCGTGGTATCCCGGAAGGAAATGAAGAGTCGTCCGTCTGGAGCATACACTCCAGTGTGGCGGTCACCTGTCAAAGATGCGGGAAGCTCTCGTGGCCTTGACCAGCTTTCCGCTTCATCCGAACTGAAGATGACATGTGAATTTCGTCGACGTCTATTTTCCCTGAGGAGCACCGCCATTTGCTTGCCGTCAGGTGATCTTACCATTCCCGGTTCACAAAGGTGGATCTGATCATTGGCATAGATACGCTTGGGCTGAGACCATTTTAATCCGCCGTCATTGGAAAAAGTCTGGTAGAGAGTCATGGTGGCTACACGTTTTCCGTCTGCTTTGAAGAAACGCCCGTCATCGTGGAACATGGCCATGTAGTGCCCGGGCTTTTTTTGAATTGGAGCAACATACCCCATCACTACAATACCTCCCCAGTCACCGGCGGCTTTCAGCTCGCTCCATGTGAAGCCATCGTTTTCGGACACAGCCATGCGGGCAGGATAAAGTCCAGACCACATGATGATTCGCTTTGTGCCGTCTGCATCAATTACTCTATGCAATGTAGGGACTTCCTTCGAACTTGCCCATGAGGCAGGAGTATTCAATCTTTCCGACCATGTCTTTCCTCCATCCAAACTGCGCTTGTAAACAATGGCGCCTCGACCATGACCCTTGGGGTATACGCAGAGCATGGTTTTCCCATCTTCCAGCAGGCAAGTTGTCGGATGTCCAAGATATTGCCCTTTTTCACGGTCAATGATCACCTGACGATTTATTTCCTCAGAGAGATCAATGGTGGGTATCGAATAAGCAGGAGACATCGGGGCATTTTGCGCTTGCGCATGGGTAAAGAGGGTCGATAGGAGGAGTAATAAGCGCGTGGTTGTTTGATTGCGTGACTTGAAAGTGATCATGGATGAAATGGGTCAGGTTTTGTCGATTTAGAGAATCTAAGGATAAGTTGAGAATCATTTCAACCCCTGATAATAGAATAAAATTGCGATGAACAGTCCTTGCCTCCCGACGCTGAACCTTTAGATTTGTTTTTTATCTCAGAAATTTTATCGCCACTTAATCAAATGTACTCAGTGCCTCGAATGTTCCCCTTTATAAGCGCCATGATACTGGTCCTTGGCATCAATGCTGCGGATTGGTCTATTCACCCTGATTTGAAAGGTTACTTTGAATCAGAAGTCGAGGATATTGAAAAGCAGTCACAGCAATGGTTGAATCCTGCAACCGCTGAACTATGGGAACAGCAAGAACCTGAATTGCGGCGAGAGTTGTCTGAAATGCTGGGGCTTCATCCCATGCCTGCGAAAACCCCGCTTTCTCCTGTGGTGACACGAACTATACAGAAGGAGCTCTATACGGTTGAGAACATACACTTTCAATCCATGCCCGGCTTGTATGTTACTGGCAATCTTTACGTTCCCCGTGAGATACAAAAACCACTGCCTGCCATCCTCTACGTCAGTGGGCATGCTCACGCTAAAGAAGGCGATGTCAGTTATGGCAATAAAACGGCTTACCAGCACCACGGAATCTGGTTTGCCCAACACGGTTTTGTTTGCTTGACCATTGACACCATCCAATTGGGCGAAATCGAAGGGGTGCATCATGGCACTTACCGTGAAGGTCGCTGGTGGTGGAATTCACGCGGATACACTCCTGCAGGAGTTGAGGCGTGGAACGGGATGCGTGCCCTGGATTATTTACAAACGCGAACAGAGGTAGATCCAGAGAGGCTTGGCATCACTGGGCGATCTGGTGGAGGCGTTTATTCATGGTGGATTGCAGCATTGGATAAACGGGTCAAGGCAGCGGTTCCTGTAGCCGGTATTACGGACTTGCGTGATTACGTGCTGGATGGTGCAGTGGAAGGCCATTGCGATTGCACGTTTATGGTGAATACCTACCGATGGGATTTACCAGTGGTTGCATCCCTTGTTGCTCCCAGGGCCCTTCTGATTGCCAATACGGACAAGGATCCTATTTTCCCTTTGGACGGGGTCCTCCGAACGCACCGTCAAGTTCAACACATATACTCGTTATTTGGTCTTGAGGATCAACTTGGTTTACTGGTCACCGAAGGTCCTCACAAGGATACTCAGGATCTGCAGGTACCGGCATTCCGTTGGTTTGAAAAATGGCTCAAGGGCTCAAATGTGTTGATAGAGACGGCTGCCAGGAAAGAAATTCAACCTTCAGATCTTCGCGTTTTTCAAACATTGCCGAAAACTGAAAAAGTCACCTCGGTGGATACGTTCTTTGTAAGCGCGTCCGAAAAACGCCCAGTTCCAAAGACGATTGAAGAGTGGGATCATGAAGTGCATAAACTCAGACGCGCACTGAAGCGTCATACATTTGGGGATTCCCGCCATGCTCAGGATACAAGGGTTGATACGAAGCGTTACCCTTTCTGGGAATATACCGTTCATGAAGATGCACAAAGAAGGCTTGAGATATTTGATCGACCAGGCTGGTTGAAAGGGAATTCAGAACATAAGAAAAACCAGATTCGAAGGCGTTACATGCTGGTCGGACAGACTCTGGATTCCACACGTGTCATGGAACTAAAACAAACTTTGGAATCGCTGATGGGCAAACCAGATATCCCAAATCGCAACCTCAGGGTGGAAGCAAGCGGAAGCATGGCAGTCAATGCCATTTATGCAGGTCTTTTGATGGAGGGGGATGACGGTCCGCTCGAGACCTTGTCATTCCATTTATCCAACCTGCCAGCTTCGCATATGCAGGGCCCGGACTACTTGAACGTGATGAAAATGACGCGGCTCGATGAAAGCCTGGCTGCTCTTTCACGTCGATTCAAAGTGACTGTGGCAAACAGTCCTCGGACACTTCAGGAATTCAGTACGGCCTTGACAGATACATTGGGGCAGGAAGCAAGTCGATTGACTTGGATGATTCCCAATCAGTAAAATACTTTATGCAAGGTCAGGCCGCAGGCGGGTGCATTCATGCCCGTAAGTGATCGTTTTTTTGTATCCAATAAGCCAGGGATTTCATCAGCCTGCCATTTACCTTTTCCCACGGCCGTCAGGGTCCCTACGATGCCCCTGCACATCTTGTATAGAAAAGCGTTTCCTTCGATGATGATCTTAAATTCATTGCCTTGCTTGCGGACATCGCACCGAGTCAATGTACGGACCGTGTTTTCATAGGCGTATTTTCTGGCGGATGCGACCGATTGAAAATCGCGCTCACCTAAAAAATGTCGTGATGCTTTCTGCATGTTTTGCAGGTTGAGTTTCACGGGCATATGCCACGCTAAACCATCGAGCAATGGGTTCATGGAGGAGTGATTCCAGATTCGATACTGATATTGTTTTCCCTTGGCATCGAATTGTGCGTGGAAACGTAAGGGAACTCTTACAACTGAAATAATACGAATATCAGATGGGAGGAGGGCGTTCATAGCAAGGCGGATTTTCCTGGGTTCCATGATTAGGGAATCGGATGGCATTTCAAGATGTGCCGTCATCCCCAAGGAATGCACTCCTGTATCTGTGCGACTGGATCCGTGCAATGGTCTAGCACCGCGAAAAAATTTTTTCAGTTTCGCTTCAATCACGCTTTGTACACCTATTCCGCTTTTTTGAGTCTGCCATCCCTGATAATTGCCACCATGATAGGCAATGATGAGTTTGAGTTTGATTTTGCGCTGTTTCTGATCCATTTGTTTTCCATTTCCAAACCGTGCTCGGCAGGTTAAAACAACCATCATGAAATGCCAAGCGAAGCTAGAATATATGGTGATCGTCTTTGTTGTCCTGATATCGATACTGTCCGTGCCCGGGCAGGCTCAATCCACCCAGGCATCTTTGCAAGAGGCGCTGACGTTTTACTCATCTTTCGACAGAGGCATTGAAGCGGAATTAGCTCATGGTGATCCGAGTTTATACACCATTACCTCGAAACAGCCTCGGGAAACCGTTAGGCGAGGTCTGCATGCTCAAGGTCAAACCGAATGGGTCACAGGGCTGGGGATCGATGGAGGGGCTGCGTTGAGATTCAATCAAAGGAATGCCTCATGGATATTCTATCGAGGTGAAAAGAACGTTCGATACCAATTGAATCAATGGTCCGGTAGTGTATCCCTCTGGCTGAAACTTGATCCTGAAACAGAATTATCACCCGGATTTGCTGATCCACTTCAATTAACAACCCGTGCTTGGAATGACGGTTCTTTTTTTGTCGATTTCAACAAGGACGGTGATCCTCGGGATTTCAGGCTTGGCGCCTTCGCTGACTTGAACATATGGAATCCTGAAAACAAGGAGATCCCAGAGGATCAAAGACCATTATTTCCCGTAAAAGCTCCTCCTTTCGCAAAGGATCGCTGGACTCATGTTCTATTTACCTGGTCAAATTTTAATACAGGCAAGAAAGACGGGGTGGCCAGATTATTTCTGAATGGTGCATTCCAAGGCGAAATCGCAGGCTGGGATCAGACTTTTTCCTGGAAACCGAGTGAAACCATCAAGATTTATCTAGGATTGAACTACAATGGACTACTCGACGAGGTCAGCTGTTTTAATCGAGCTTTGACCCCAAAAGAGATTAAATGGTTCTTTGAGCATCCCAAGGAGCTCGTCTTGGACAGGAACTCTCAATGATTGAGTCGACCCCTAATCCTCCCAAGATTAAGTTTGGTCTTTCCTCCGTCAGGGGGGCTGGTTAGGTTATTCGCGTCTGATGCGTATATTTTTTACAAAAATGAACGGCGCCGGGAACGATTTTATACTGATCGATAACCGAAACCTGAGCTTCACGCCAGATTCCGAGCAGGTCGCAGCGCTTTGCGATCGGCATGCAGGGATTGGTGCAGATGGCTTGATGCTGTTGGAAGAGAGTCAAAACAGTCATGCAGATTGGGCTTGGAAATTTTACAACAGCGACGGCAGTGAAGCGGAAATGTGTGGCAATGGAGCCCGCTGTTTTGCTGCCTTCGTCAAGCAGTTAACGCATTCGGAAGACGGCCTGAGTTTTGATACCCAGGCAGGAGTCATCAGTGCGACATTCGAGCCAAACGGTGTGACAGTGAATCTTACCGAGCCAGGTCCCATGGAGATGGATCGAGGTATTCAAATCAAGGGGAGCGAATTACAAGTGCATTCGGTGAATACTGGAGTTCCTCATGCCGTGGTATTTGTTGAAGATGCTGAGCAATGCAAGGTGAATGAGTTGGGTGCGGCAGTCAGATACCATGACCACTTTGCGCCCAACGGAACCAATGTGAATTTCGTGCAAATACTTGGTCCGGGTCGTGTTCGGGTACGGACTTACGAACGTGGCGTGGAGGGAGAAACTCTGGCTTGCGGCACTGGTGTCACCGCTGCTTCTCTGGTGGCCGCCAGGAAACACGGTTTCGACACACCCGTTGAAGTACAGGTAAAAAGCGGGGATTGGCTCAAGGTATCTTTCGATCATGAGGATGGGGGATTTTCCAAGGTCCGGCTAAGTGGACCAGCGGATTTTGTGTTTACGGGTGAAATAAATTTGGATTAAGAACGAACAACATGTTAACAGGCACTTTTAC
>JBDQII010000316.1:0-6069 GCA_040264395.1 Verrucomicrobiota bacterium | reverse complement strand
GACAAAGATGCTGACCTTGAGATGGGGGTCCAGATCGCCGTGAATTCCAAGACACAACGACCGGGTGTCTGCAATGCCATGGAAACGCTCCTGATCGACCAACACATTGCGGAATCTTTTCTTCCAAAGTTGGCGCTTGAGCTTTCAGCCAAAGGCGTGGCTGTAAAAGGAGATGAAAAGGTCATCTCAATATTGACTCCCCTGATTGAGTCGAAAAAGCTCGATCTGGAATTGGATGAAGCGACAGAGGAAGATTGGCATGCTGAATATCTGGATTTGATTCTTTCGATCAGAGTCGTTGAAGACTTGCAGCAGGGAATTGATCATATCAACACCTACGGCTCCGGACATTCAGATTGTATTGTAAGCAAGAACGAATCCACTGCCCAGCAATTCATGCGTGACGTGGATGCTTCCGCGGTTTACTGGAACGCTTCAACACGTTTTACCGATGGCGCCGAATTTGGGATGGGGGCAGAAATTGGGATCAGCACCGATAAAATCGGTGCACGTGGTCCCATGGGACTAGAAGAGCTCACCAGTTACAAATGGCTTTGCTTCGGCACGGGACAAGTCCGTTAATCCAGTTAACAAAATCAATCTCTTGAATCAGAACGATATCGAATCAGCCATCCACCATGCCCAACAAGTGCGATCAAACCTGCCTGCAGAGGGTTTATTTGATGGGCACACCTGGCGCATAAGCCCGGAACCATTCCCACTGGAGCCACAGCTCGTCAAACAGCTCGAAAAATTAGGCCGGGTACTGCTTCAGTTTTATCGAGCACTCAACCTTCTTCACCGAAAGAGCCATGAACAAGCTGCTCCTGAATGGGTTGCACACTGGATGGATGCCGGCAAACCCGATGCGTTGATTCAACGAGGACTTGGAAAGACCTTCAAACAGAGTTTACCCAAGGTTATCAGGCCTGATATACTCCTGACCGATGAAGGATTCGTGATCAGCGAACTCGATAGTATCCCTGGTGGTATCGGCCTCACTGCCTGGCTTAACCAGACTTATTCTGATTTAGAAAACCACGAGGGACCCAAGGTCATAGGAGGCTCAGAAGGCATGCTGGAAGGCTTTTCTGATATTTTTCAGGGGGACAGTGTTGCTCACGTTATCGTTTCCGAGGAGGCAAAAACCTATCGACCTGAAATGCAATGGCTGGCAGCGAACATCCTGAATCGAAAGATTCAAGTCCATGATGATGAGTTCAAAGAATTCAATGACGGAGATTCGGTCTATCGTTTTTTTGAATTATTTGATTTAAACAATGTCGCCAATGCGAAAACCATTTTCGATCAGGCAGAGGCCGGTCGAATTCACCTCACACCGCCTCCAAAACCTGTATTTGAAGAAAAGGCTTCTTTCGCATTGTTACACAATCGCAATCTCGAACCTTTTTGGAATCAACATCTGGGAGGTGGTTTTTTCAAGACACTTCTGCAGCATGTCCCCTACACATGGATGATTGACCCAACCCCCCTCCCCCCTCAAGGCGCCATTCCCAGATTAGGTCTGACCAACTGGCATCAATTGAAAAAACTGTCTCAAAAAGAACGCCATCTGATTCTTAAAGTTTCCGGGTTTTCCGAGCAGGCATGGGGAGCTCGTGGGGTGTTTCTGGGGAGTGACTTATCTGCACAGGATTGGGGACAGGTTGTGGATAAAGCTATCCGGAGTTTTGGAAAACAAAACTATGTCCTTCAGGACTATCACAAACCCAGAACGATAGAAGCCCGATACCATGACAGATCTAATGATACGATTGTTCCCATGAAGGGTCGTGTCAGGCTCTGCCCCTATTATTTCGTGAAAGGAGAAGGCGATCAAGCACGGCCACATTTAAAAGGAGTCATGGCAACCATCTGTCCAGCAGACAAGAAGATCATTCACGGAATGAAAGACGCTATCATCACTCCATGCTCCAGTTAAGCTCTCACCTTCGACCGTCATACCACATGAACCAGGCGCTTCGACGGCCTCGGACAAATGGATAGCAGAAAAACGAAATCAGAAAGGTTTTGATCAGTTCCCATTTTGAATACAGGTAGATTTTGCGTGGTGAAGTTGAAAGTGGATGTTTATCAAGTATCCGGAATTCAAGATTAGACCTTCTGGCCCAGCGTTTTAGTTCATGACTGAACCCAATTTCTTCCCCGGCATAACAATCCTCGGGAAAACCACCAACGGCCCGAAATCCGTCTGCTCGAGTGTATACAAAGGATCCGGCTGCCCAGGACATCACCCGGCTCATTCGATTCCACATCCCTAACCAGAATCTGTAAAACCAGCGAATATCGCCTTCCATTTCCAGAACACAGCCTCCACCTGCGACCCTGCCGCTTGCAATTGTCTCTACAAGATCCTTGAAGAGAGCAGGAGAAGGAATTGAATCTGCATCGATAAAAACTAACCATTGCCCTGTGGCAATGGAGGCACCCGCGTTTCGAGCGCGCGCGATTTGATTTTTGGGCTCAAAAATAACCCTGGCTCCGTTTTCCCTGGCGATGGTCGAAGTACGGTCCGTTGAGTTGTTGTCACAGACCACGATCTCCCATTCAAGTCCTTTGTCTGTGAGCACAGAGGCGGATTGACGAATGGATTTCAATGTTTCAGGAAGTAATTTTTCCTCATTGAAAGCAGGAATGATAAAACTGAGACTCAGGTCAGACACATCGAGGGGAGTAATGACTCCGCAAGTTTTCGGGTTTTGCCATACGGACATGCTGGTAGATCAATGCCTCACGGGAAAGTCATGCGCAAATGAATATTGCTCAAATTGTGGATGCTGAATCAACTTGGACCATGTCGACGGACCAACAAAGGATCTTTTATGAGGCAAATGAGTGATGGGCTCCGCATTTGTCGAATGCATGACCTTCCTTAACCAAAGCGCATCCAGCAGAGGCTCGACTAATTCCGGATGAGTGGCGGCTACTGTCGTTTCTTCCTTTTCGCCTACCTCCCCTCCTTTCCCTACGAAGAAACCTGCACAGAGCATGGCGACCCGCACGCTCGTACTGCGTGAATAGGTTGCCAAGGTGCATGGAGCCTTGAGTTGTTCTCTGATCGTTTGAAAGGCTTTCAGTGACCAGAGTTCCGGGTTTTTTGCGGGTGAATAAGGGTCGTAAAGAACCGCCCCTGGGCTGGTGCTTGAAATCGAATCGTCAGGATATCCTTCCCTGAGATCTCCCAAATGCAAATGCCAACACACTTCAAGCTGCCCCCATTGAAATTGGATCACCTTTTCCTGAATCAACTGTTGTACGAGAGGTTCGAAACCACACATGTAACCAAGCAATTCAGAATGTCCCAATGCAAAATTCAAGGGCGCAAGCGAAGCATCAAAGCTGTGTAACTCGATCCCGCCCTTGATATGCTCATGCTCACGAATCAAGTGGATGGCATTCCCTGCACTTCCGAGCCCAATATCCCAGAGGCAAAAAGGTTTCCTTGAACTCTTAATTCTCTCTTCAATACGCATGGGGTGAAAATAAACACAGCGAGCTTCGACTTCCGGTCCAACTTTGGGATGAAATGTCTCTCCATGTGCCTCCGAACGGACTGAGTGTCTTCCGTGCGGCAAAGGCACGATCGAATAAGCCGGTGTGAGTTCGCTTTTTACGTCAGAATGATTCATCGAGGGGGCTATTTCAGTGCCATGGATTTTTGCTACTTTTTTACATCATGTACAAATTGCATTTGCATTGAAAGATACTTGCGAGAACTTGGTGATGGATTTAGTGTGTAATTCGATGGATTATATCAAGGACATTCACAGGAACAGGATCGCGACCGGTAAACCGGCAATTTCCTTTGAATTTTTCCCTCCTAAAACAGAAAAAGGAGAAGCGCAGTTGTTTCATACGGCACTCCCGGAATTGTTGAAGATTCAACCGGATTATTGTTCAGTTACTTATGGGGCAGGTGGAAGTACACGCGGGAAAACCCTTGAAATGGTATCTCGTATCCAGAAGGACTTTCAGTTGACATGCATGAGTCATCTGACATGTGTCAATGCCACACGGGAGGATGTTAATCAGGTCCTCACCGAGGCAAAAAGGTCAGGTATAAAAAACATCCTTGCCCTCCGTGGAGATCCTCCGGGAGGTAAAGGAGATTTTCAAGCCACTGAGGGCGGATTTACCTATTCGAAAGATCTGGTCGCATTTATTCGTTCCGAATTTGATTTCTCAATTGGTGTCGCTGGTTTTCCCGAAGGCCATATTGCCTGCAAAGAAGGTCGAGAGGTGGATTGGGACAGGCTGAAAGAAAAAGTTGATTGCGGAGCTGATTTCATCATCACCCAATTATTCTTTGATAATGATGACTTTTTCCGGTTTCGCGATCATCTTGTCAAAAAGACAGGAATGACCAAACCGATCATTCCAGGTATTCTTTCAGTGTTGTCAACACGGCAAATCAAGAGATTTACTGAACTTTGCGGTGCCAGCATCCCCAAGAGCATGATGAATCGTTTGGATGACCTCGCTGAAGACGATGCAGCTGCCACAGAATTCGGCATTGAGCATGCGGTAGGACAATGTGAGGCACTCCTTGACGCAGGAGTTCCGGGACTTCACTTCTACTGCCTCAACAAATCATACTCCACTAATCGAATTGTCGATGCCTTGAGCCGGTACCGATGATAAATGCAAACTGACATTTGAAGATACTCATCACAGGCGTTTCCGGTTTGATTGGCTCTGCCACGCAAAGTCATTTTCAGCGTAGAGGACATCAAGTGGTAGGACTGACAAGGAACTCCACTGCAGCAGACAGAACAAGCCTGTATCACTGGGACCCTTGCTCGGGCACCCTGGACCCAAATGCATTGAGTGGCGTTGACGGAGTCATCAATCTTGCCGGAGAAAATATTGCAGAGGGCAGGTGGACGGAGAGAAAAAAGAACTCATTGGTTCAAAGCCGCATCAAATCTACGGAACTTCTGGTAAAAGCAATTCTGTCGTCTTCTTCCCCACCTTCCTGGATGGTCAATGCCTCAGCAGTTGGCATATACGGTGATCGCGGCGATGAGATTATCCACGAATCTTCGACGGCAGCTACAGATTTCCTGGGTAACCTAGCATCAGATTGGGAAGGAGCACTTGGCCCATTGAGTTCAAGTTCAACGAGAGCTGTTTCATTGAGGTTAGGCCTCGTACTTTCAAAAAATGGAGGTGCATTGAAGAAAATGCTTCCCATATTCAAGCTCGGAGGTGGCGCTATTCTAGGGTCAGGCAAACAATGGGTATCCTGGGTGTCTTTGGATGACGTGACAAGGTGTCTTGAGATGCTGGCAACCAACACCAATCTGAGTGGACCGATTAATTGCACCACCCCTCATCCAGTCAGATTTACAACATTTGCAAAAACATTGGCCAGGGTGGTGAGGCGACCCGTTTTTTTTAAAATCCCCTCCATTGCGGTCAGGATTCTTTTTGGAGAGATGGGAAACGCAACCCTTCTCGCAAGCTGCAGGGCAAACCCGGCCAAACTAATGGAAAGCGGCTTCAAATTTGACGATCCTCTCCTTGAACCAACTTTCCGCCGGTTGATCAACGGATAACTCTTTTGCGCAATCAACCACCGCATCTGCCAGAAAAGCAGACAAAAAAAGCGCTTCGGCAAGACCGAAGCGCTTTGATAGATATCTTGCGATTACGTTGGATCAACGTCCGCGGAAGTCTTCATCACCAGGAACGGCGAGTTGGACAGTTTCAATACCTACGTCACGGATGGCAACGCCAAGCTTGGAATTACTGAATCCTTGAACACTGCCGTCACCCATTGCAACGTTACCGGCCAGATCATGGATGTTTTTGTCATATCCAGGAGTTGGATTTGGCAATGGACGTGCGTCTGTGCGGCGAGCGCGCATGCGGAATTGGAAAACAACGCCGTCATCAATTTGAGCACGATCACTGTTGGTGATGTTACGGTCACCTGACAGAAGACTCTGTGGCAGGGTTTCGTCTGCATCAAATCCTACGAAGTAACTGATATTCTGGTTCGCATTGAAAGCTTCCTGAACATTGTCACGTGAAGAACGGATACGG
>JBDQII010000315.1:0-6096 GCA_040264395.1 Verrucomicrobiota bacterium | reverse complement strand
GCTCGATAAAGCCGGCGTGCATCTGGATTCATTCGCTGACAGCACAGGCAAGATGGATGAATTATTTCCATTATCAGTCTGATGAAACACCTCCTGCTCGTCTTTCTGGCATCGACACTTTCCCTGCATGGGCAAAGTACCGCTCTTGAGGCCGTCCGACAATCCGACCACTCACAGCTGCAATCATTGATTGAAGCACAGAGGGATTTGAACGCGACAGATGCAAACGGAATGACCGCATTGCATCAGGCTGCTCTGCAGGATGATCTGAAAGGCGTGAGGATGCTGCTGGAAGGAAAAGCAAATCCATCCGTGATGACGGACTATGGAATCACTCCATTGTGGCTTGCCTGTCAAAACGGCAATGCATCTGTTGTAAGAGCCCTGTTGAAGGCTGGCGCTGCTGTAGATCAGATGTTCCACGGAAAGCACTCGGCTTTGATGATGGCTGCCCGAGTGGGCAATCTGGAATCCGTTCAGGCCTTGGCCAATCATGGTGCCGCACTGAATACCAGAGAGAGTCGAGGACAAACCGCAATCATGTGGGCCTCTGCCGAAGGGCATGCAGATGTGGTCGCGTGGCTGATCGAGGCTGGCGCGGATTTCAGATCTCCACTCAAAAGTGGGTTCACTCCCCTGTTCTTTGCCATTCGTGAGGGGCGGCACGAGGTAGTGCAAACCTTGATTGAAGCAGGCATCGATATCCATGAAGCCATGGATCCAGAACGTCGAGCCAGTCGAGGGCCTCAATCAGGCATGACCCCTTTGTTGATGGCAGTAGAAAATGGACATTTTGAGCTGGCTATTGAACTCGTCAAAGCAGGCGCAGATCCTGACGACTTACGGCCCGGTTATGCAGCCTTGCACGCCATCACCTGGGTGCGCAAACCCGATAGCGGTGAAGGAGTCAACGGCTTGCCGCCTCCAGATGGTTCAGGGAACCTAACCTCTTTAGAATTTGTGAAAAACATGCTTTCTCTTGGAGCCGATGTGAATATTCGCATTCCAAATGGCCATGGTGGCGCAGGCAAATTCAGCAGGCAAGGGGCAACTCCATTCCTCATGGCGGCGAAAACAGCCGATCTGAACTTATTGAAATTGCTCCACCAATCTGGGGCAGATCCCAACATCTTAAATGAGGATGAAGTCACCCCCCTCATTGCTGCTGCCGGTTTAGGTACGGTCGCAGCAGGTGAAGTTGCAGGCACTGAAGAGGAAGTAATGGAAACAGTCCATTGGCTGCTGGAAAAAGGTATGGACATCAATGCCGTGAGCACAAAAGGAGAAACTGTCATGCACGCGGCTGCTTACAAGAACCTGCCCAGAGTCATTGAATTCATGGCAGGTCATGGCGCTGATATTGAAGTATGGAATAAAGCTAATCAACATGGGTGGACGCCGCTGCTCATCGCTGAAGGATTTCGTCCCGGCAACTTCAAACCTTCTTTCGAAACCATCGCATCCATTCATGAGGTCATGCTTGCCGCCGGCATCACCCCTCCCCCACCCACACAAGCCAAGGGCATCAACAATACCGATTATACATCGCCTGAGCAAAAAAAGGCCGACGCCGAGCTGTGGAAAAAGGATAATCAGTAGAATACCTCTTCCGGGTCGAACATTGATTCACCATGAAGCCAAGTTCTTTGGTGATGCCCCCATACTCAGCAAGGGGGAGAAGCTGCCGATTCAAGTTGCTATTGTCACGTTGAAAGACAATCAAGCATCCAGCACTTGAGGGTTGTTGTTCCGGAAGAGGACATATCTCCGCATCATCACTTTGGAATGCTGGAATCCAGCATGAGGGCGCGGACGTATTTTATAGCTATGGAACCGAAGGATAACAACTGATCATGGTATTCCTTCAGCACGAAATGCCCATCCCACTCGGCTTCCACTTCGGAGCGAAGATCCACATGTTCCAGATAACCGACGAAATAGGTAGATAATTGAGCTGAGGTCAATTGAGCTCTTCGCCATTTCCCATCCGCTTCACGCTCTTCTTGAAAGGCATCTTCCATCATCAAGCGCATTGCTTCTTGCTTTTCGATTCCGTCAACGTGTATTGCCTGGTCAAGTAAGGCATTGGTCACATCTCTCAAGTACCATTTCAGAACGACCAAGCGCATCAAGGGATCATCCTTGAGGAAACCTTCCTCACACATCATCCACTCACTGTAAACTGCCCATCCTTCTATAAAGGTACCCGACCCAAGAGCCGATCGAATCCTGCGGGGATTTCGATTGGCATGGGCGAGTTGAACGAAATGACCAGGCATGGCTTCATGGACCGTGAGATTATGCAACGACCGACGATTGTACTCACGCAGATGGGAGGCAACCTGTTCTTCTGTCCAGGAACCCGGTGGTGGAGAAACAGCATAGAAGGTCTTCAACCCTTTTTCTAAAGGACCAGGGGAATCACAATAGGCGAGTGAAACTCCACGACGGAATTCCGGCATGACAATAATTTCCATGGGATCCTCAGGTAAGGTGACAATCTCGTTTTCACTGAGGAATTGACGGGTCAATCGAACAGATTCATTGGCGGCAGCCACCACGCCTTCGGCACTTGGCCTGTCCTGATAGGCTAACTCAAGACAGGCTCGAATGATTGATTTTTTATAAGCCCGTGACGGTCGCCTTGGAAACTGTGTATAGGGAAAACGCTTTGAATACACGTTTCTGGCAATCTCGAACATACGATCATGCAATGCACGTATTTGCTTTTTACCCCGCTCCTTGATCTGTTGCCGTGTCAAAGGAGACTGTAGCGTTTGCTCAAGTTTTTGATCGTATAAGGTCGCCCCAAGTTGATAGTTACCTGCCGCCTTTGGTAACAAGTGATTCTCCAGCCATTGTTGATGTTCCTCAACCGCCTGACGAGCTACCTCAATGGCCCCGGTGAGATCTCGCCTGTCCTTTGGCTTCAATGCTGAGCGGTGTGGTTGAATGGTGTTTTTGAT
The DNA here is from genome assembly GCA_040264395.1 of Verrucomicrobiota bacterium. Classification (GTDB taxonomy): domain Bacteria; phylum Verrucomicrobiota; class Verrucomicrobiia; order Limisphaerales; family AAA164-E04; genus AAA164-E04. The sequence continues at coordinate 3,130 of JBDQII010000315.1, read as the reverse complement.
GATTGCTAATATACCGCGATTCTGACCAATAGCGGTTTCAGCATGAGCACGCGGCACGCGAGAAGGGATGAGAACGGACCGGGCCTGCTCCAAGAGCGCAGGTAGTTGCAACATTCTGGAGGTGGCGGAACGAAGCCGATCCGGTAAAGGCGCAAACTCACGCGCCATCAGACCGTAAACAGCATCCCCTGCCAGTCCCGAATAACGCAGAGGATTCCAAGCCCATTCCTGTAAGATGTCATGACGCCATACAGACGTCTTTAAATGATGCCGCAGTATCGCAAGATCAACTTGCTCAGCTCTCGAAAGCCTCCCTCTGGAAACAATCTCAATTCGCTGTAAAAGATCCAATTGCAACTGCCGTCTTCGTTCGCGGCCTTGCTCACTGACATCATCTATGGATGCGTCATACCGATGATCTCCAATGCCCGTTGCCCAGACGGGTGAAAGCCGGGCCGATTCGTCGAAGTAATCATTGACGAGCGCTTCAAAACTATCACCGTCACCAGTCACTACATTACGATCTTTTAAGATTTCATCCTGAGCAAAAAGGCAATGACAGCACCAGAGCAAGGAGAGACCTGAAATTTTCAACAATGACATGTTTGAAAGGTTAGAATGAGCGTGCTCTACGAACAAGCTAAAGACTCTCTAGAGGTAAACACCCATCAATACAAAGCTTAATTCAACAGGAGATGAAACACCCGCAGCGCCGTTCCATTCGCATCCGGATGGCGTTCTTCGGCAATACGTATTCTGACATGATGCGGACCGTTCTCCAGCCCATCGTCGAGTATCACTGCCCAGGGGAGGTGGAGATTTCGACTCCAGCGCGTGAATGTCTCCAATGGACGAAATCCGGCGTTGTCGATATTGAATTCAATGCGCCCGGCATCGGGACCTGAGGTAATGAACAGCCCTACCCCAGTGCCATTGAAATCAAATTCAAAACTGGCTCCCGATTGCGTAGAAACAAGGGCGGGAACATGAACAAAGCCAGACCGAGTACCTTTCTTATCAATAGGCTTCCATGCCGGGTTCCATTTAAAACCTTTGAGATGATGCACTCTCGAAATACTCCCTAAACGCCCATTGACATAGCTTTTTCTATCTACAAAGTCCGGTAGTGCATGCGGTTTTACCGCACTGAACAAAGGCTTTTGAAAGGCGGTATTGAACATACGAGCGATGCTATTGGCATAAAGCCGATGGCCGAACGGAGATGGGTGCAGGTTTTTGAAATCTTCATTCCAAGTGAATTCACCCGCCTGAATGCGGTCAGTGACCTCCAGAGATAGGTTCAATGTCGGGTTGCCGTAAGCCGAGGCAACCTTTTCATGCTGCTCGATTGAGTCAGGGGTCTTGCCTTTCTTGTAATCGACCATATGCGCGGGCATGACAAAATGAAGATGTACGATATCGGTCAATGGATTGATCGAGCGTGCGTGCCTTACGACACCCTCCATACCCCGCAAGATATGCAATATCTCCGAGGTGTTCGAAGTATCGTTGACTGCCGCCTCTACAAACAGTAAGTCCACCGGCCCTTTCAAGAAGACATCACGCTCCAGGCGAAATGCGTGTGGGACGGATCCCATCGAACTGATTCCGGCTCCGATGAACTCAAATTCAGTCTCGGGAAACCGTTTCCGAAAATAGTTCATTGTATGATCACGCCAACCACCGCCGGCGGTAATCGATCCTCCAAGAAAAGCAATGCGACCCGTTTTCTTTCGCTCAAATTGAAAGTGGCAGTTCTGCAGTCCGTCTCGAAGATCAAAGTATTCACGTCCCAATGGAAGCACATTAGGCGAATAGCGGTTGGCAGCGCTGACTTGGATTGCCGACAAAAGCCAGACCAGCGTGGAAAAGACCGTCATCTTTATCATGATTTAACAATACTCATTAACACTCTCAACTTAACGATTCAAGGAACCATATGTGGACGGTTTTGTGGTAATGAAAACAAAATGCGCTTAACAGCAATCGGCAAGCGCGTTATTGTTGGGGGCGCTATGATCATGAAAACCCCTCCAATCGCCTCCATCATCATTGGTGCAGTGATTTTCCTCGGGCACAGCTTCCACCATGCCGCAGATCTCGGTGATCTTTCGCCAATCACTTCCTGGAATAAGGTCGCACGCGGTGTGTGGCGCGCTGAAATGGGCAATCTGGAGCATGAAATCCGCTATTCAGATCTTGCAGCCGAGCCCCCAAAACTAAACGCATTGAATGAGCTCTCCGATGTTGCATTTCCATTTACCTCCAAGAATATTTCGTTTCATCAGGACTCGAGCGAAAAGCTAATGGTCCGGATCCCGACCGATGAAGATGAAACTCTCTATGGATTCGGACTTCAACTCGATGGCATCAAGCATTCGCGCAAGGTAATGACGCTCAACGTGGATCATTGGAGCAAAGGCGGCGGCCGGACGCATGCACCGGTACCTTTTTACATTTCCAGTAAAGGTTACGGAGTGTTCTTCAATACAGCTAGATTCCTGAAAATTTACAATCAAGTGGGCAATCGAAAAGATTCCCTGCGTAATCCGCCGGAGGTGGATCGAAATCCTCCGTCCGACGAACCTCAACAAGGACCATGGTTGGCTCAACCACCCGGGGATGCCGTGGAGGCTCAGGTAAACAGTCCGGGACTTGAGCTGATTGTCTTTTCCGGCAAGTCAGTATTGGAAGTCGTGCAGCGGTATAATTTATTCCATGGCGGCGGGGCCCTTCCCCCTCTCTGGGGACTGGGGTTCTGGCATCGCGTGCATGCAACTTTCAACGCGGATCAGGTGCAAGAGGAACTGGAGGACTTTGAGGAACGCAATTTCCCCATCGATGTCGTCGGGCTGGAGCCTGGATGGATGACAAAATCTTATCCTTGCACCTTCGAATGGCAAAAAAAACGCTTTCCTGATCCCGCAAAATTTACACGCGAATTACTGGACAAGGGTATTCGTTTGAACCTGTGGGAGAACCCTTATATTTCCAAAAGCAGCCGTCTCTACGAATCCATGTATCCACTTTCAGGCTCCCATCTGGTTTGGCTTGGGCTGGTGCCTGACTACACCCTCCCACAGGCACGGCGCCTGCTGACCGATCAGCATCACGAGGATCATATCAGCAT
>JBDQII010000314.1:0-6109 GCA_040264395.1 Verrucomicrobiota bacterium | reverse complement strand
GATCCCGCACCACAGCGAAAGAATACTCGGAACCCATATTCCCACGAAAACCCCAGACAGCTGGTCTACCAGAAACCACAAGCTGACGCTTGCCACCAAACTCATAAATGCTGCAGCAAGGAATGGTGTATCGACCTTGTTTAGTGTCAATGATCCATGGTCAGCTTCTTTTTCATTTAGCATTGACGTGACTGTGTTCTCCTTTGAATGCGCTTTATCCATTTGCCAAATATGAATTAAGAATAAACAAAAACAAGACAAAAAATAAACAAAAAGTAAATAAAAGAAGAATATTTATTGTTTTGTTTATATTTAGGTTAAGTCGAAGGGTGGTTAAATGTTGTAGCTGAATGGTATACGGATTTAGGGGTTTTTTAGTCTCTGTCAGGAAAAAAAATGTGTTCATCTGTTGAAGTTTGTCTAGCTTGTAGAATCATGAAACGTAGACACTTCATCGGATCGTTTGCAATTGGCGGTCTGGGGACAGCACTGGCTGAGGGGGATCCGTCGGTTAAAAAGCCATCGCTTGCGACGACGCCCCTTTGTATCATGGCGGCGCGTTCCGATGGATTTGAAGCCGTTTGGGGAGTGAATCGCATGAGCCGAGGTTGGTTGGAGTGGAAGTTGGATGACGGGCATGTTGGCCTGACCAAAGCAGATGCTTTTGGATTTACACCTCAGGGAAAGGATGTGTTGCGTGTGCGTCTTGAAGGATTGAAAGCCAATACAAAAGGGCGCGTAAGATCGCACACCGTTGCTGCTGATGATGGTGAAATCACCATTAGCCCGTGGAAGCCTTTCCACATCCTTGATCCGGAAGCAAAAAAAACAAGATTTGTCATGTGGAATGACACCCACGTTCATAATGAATCCATTCAAGCACTGCATGAAGTGACCCCAGCTGCTGACTTTTTGGTCTGGAATGGGGATACCTGCAATGATTGGACCCGTGATGACCAACTGACTCCTACTCTACTAAATCCCGGTGGTTGCGATATCACGAACAGTCGTCCATTGTTCATTACCTGGGGAAATCATGATTCGCGTGGGGCGCACGCTTTCAGAATGCCTGGAGTCGTTGCCACTCCGAATGGACGACCGTTTTATGCTTTCCGATCAGGCCCGCTGGCTGCCATTTGCCTCCATACCGGCGAAGATAAGCCTGATGACCACCCTTCATTCCGAGGTCGTGTCGCTTTCGATGAACTGCGGAGAGAGCAGGCGGAGTGGCTTGCCGAAGTGATTCATCAGCCCGATTTTCGAGATGCCCCATACCGCGTGGTTTTTTGTCATATTCCATTACGTTGGATTGATGAGCGACCGCAGGACTATTCCAAATCCGGTTTCGACAGGCATAGTGGACGCAGCCGTAACGCATGGCACGAGTCTTTGGTTGAATGGAAAACTCAAGTCATTCTATCAGGTCACACTCATAGATCCCGCTGGTTGCCTCCCACCAAAGTGCATCCATATGGTCAATTGACTGGCGGAGGGCCCAAGTTGCATCAAGCGACCTGGACCGAAGGCCGCGCTGACGGTTCTCGGTTGCATCTCAAAGTAAACAATCTTGATGGAGACATCCTCCACGATATCCAAATCCGTCCTCTGGCGTGATGTTGGACAGCGGGAAACGAAATTTCTCAGGAAGCATATACTATTTATCAGTCTGGGGTTGTGTAAACAAGCGTGTCACTATTCAACTCCAGTCAGGCCCGTATGAGCCCATCGCATTGCCCTCGGGTGATTATATTGTCATTTCCCCCCAGCTTTCAGTCGATGGGTAATAAAGATATCTTTCTGCTAAAGGACGCATTAAGAGTGACATGATATCTATTGGGCAGTTTTGAGAGGTGCGATAGCGTAAGAGATCACGAATCCGGGGGACATGTATCTCCGCGTTTGTCGTTTGGAAGAAAGTAGTTGCTAACCACTCATTCGAAGTCGATTGGTCCACCTTCATTGTTTATTCATTCAGCAAACCCCAAGCTTTTGTAAGTTTGGACCTTGATGCGGGATGGTAATAAGTGCAACCAATGCAGCGATTGTTCGGGGTTCAGAAAGAAGACCAGTGGATTGCCCCTATAAGGTCGAACCTATTGGGTTCTGGGAACCCACGACTTGGCTTGACGAATACCGAAAAATATGGGAGTTCCTCGGGCGTTATTCACAAAAGAACGAGGGCCTTTATGGCGAGCTATCTTTCTTGCCTGATTGGCTGAATCGGATCATGCTAACCGCATTCCCTATGTTCAGATCGATATCAGTTTATATCACGACATCCATTCTCATGGCGACCAATCTCATGGGCGGTTCCAATCCATTCCATGAACATCAGGAAGATGTGGTCTATCATCAAGCTCATGGAGTAGCGCTGGTTACTGATATTTTCATACCAAAAAAAAGTGTGAACGGCCATGCGGTTATCGTGGTTGCCAGTGGAGGCTGGTCCTCTGATCGAGGTAAGGTCAGGGATCTCAATCGCGCAGGATTATTCGAGGAATTGTGTGAGCGGGGCTTTCATGTGTTTGCCATGCGCCCAGGGTCTATCAGTCGGTTCTCAGCTCATGATATGAAGGCCCACGTGGAGCAGGGAATCATATGGGTGAAAAAACATGCAAGCGATTATGCGATCAATAAAAACACCCTTGCTTTATTCGGGGCATCAGCCGGAGGTCACCTGGCCAGTCTGGTAGCGCTTGATAATGCCGTGGGTCCATCCGAAGCTTCAGTGGCTGCCGTTGGGGTCTTCTTCCCTCCTGCAGATTTTCTTGATTATGGAGGTATTGCAATTGATCCCCGAAAAGGGGGGCATATGCATCAAGTCATTGAAAAACTTGCTTTTGGCAGCGGTACAAAAAATCTCACGGATCAGCAAATTCGAGAGCGGCTAATCGCCATTTCTCCAGTCAAGCTCGTTACGAATCAAGCACCGCCATTCCTCGTCTTTCATGGCGACGCGGATCCTGTTGTGCCTTTGCAACAATCACAAAGCCTGGTTACCGCCCTCAAAGCGGCTGATGTATCGGCAGAACTCATCGTCAAAGAAGGAGGCGCTCACCCATGGCCCACAATCCGAGAGGAAGTAGTCGTTCTTGCGGACTGGTTTTTGAACATGAGCTCAGCGTCCCAGAATTAAAAACTGAATTTCAACAATAGTAAAAAAATCACCATGAAAATCATCTCATTGATGCTCTTGTATTTGTCGTTTTCCCTGGCAACAGGGCAAAACTCCCACCAACCCTCGCCAGAAGTAGGGCCAACTCAACCGAATATCCTGTGGATTTATGTCGAAGACACAAACGGTTGGATGAGTTGTTATGGAGATACGGTGATCGAGACGCCGAATATAGATCAATTGGCTTCGAATGGTATTCGGTTTGATCGCGCTTACATGACCGCTGGGGTTTGTTCACCCACTCGCTCGGCAAACATTACGGGCATGTATCAAACGTCGATTGGAGCCCACGAGCATTATAGTTCTTTTTCCATGTGGCGAGGGAATAAAATGGAGTCTTGGGAACCCAATCACCTCGGAGTAAAAACCGTTCCTGAGATCTTCCAGGCCGCAGGATACTATACCTTCAATGACGGTAAGTTTCATTACAACTTTGTGTATGATGAAGACGATCTTTACGACCATGTACATCCTCCAATGGGTTTTCATGGAGCCAAAAAGGGGACCGCCTGGTCAGAGTGCCCGGAAGGCCAGCCGTTCTTCGGTCAAATCCAACTGCGGGGAGGCAAGAATCTTCGGAATTCTCCTGCAATCATCAAACCCGAGGAAGTCAAAGTTCACCCTTATTATCCGGATCATCAAGTGTTTCGCCAAATGATCGCTGACCATTACAATACCATCCTTGAACTGGATCGAATCACTGGTGAAATTGTGCGAGCTTTGAAGCGAGATGGTCATTATGAGAACACAGTGATCTTTTTCTTTTCCGATCATGGTTGCGCTCTTCCTCGTCATAAACAATTCATTTACGATGAGGGAATCAGAGTTCCCTTCATCGCATCGGGTCCCGGAATTGAGAGCGGTAAAGTCCGCAGTGATCTTGTCAGTGGAATCGACCTTGCTCCCACATCACTTGCGCTTGCTGGTATCCGCCCGCCTGATAGCATGCAGGGTCGGAATATGTTGAGTGCGGATTATCATCGTGACTATGTTGTCTCGGCACGTGATCGATGTGACTTTACGATTGATCGTATTCGAGCAGTGACGACACAACGCTTCAAATACATGCGCAATTTCATGACGGATAAGCCTTATCTCCAACCCAACTACCGAAGCGAATCGGCGGCCATGAAGTTGCTTGCAAGAATGCACAAGGAAGGTGCGCTCAATGAAGTGCAGGATCGTTTTGCCAGTGAAGTGCGTCCTGCTGAGGAGTTTTACGATTTGGTGAATGATCCTCATGAAACGAAAAACCTGATTCATTCAGTGGATCGGAACATCGCTCTGGAAATTGCGCGACACCGAGATATTCTTTACCGTTGGATTTTGGAAACCGACGATAAGGGCCGATTCCCTGAAACCAACAATGCCTTGCGAGCCGTGGTTGACCGCTGGGGTGAAAAAGCTGTCAATCGGGAATACGAGCGAGTTCGCAATTAATTGGCAGCTAAAGTGGTCTCTGTTGCGATTTATTGCGTATATGTCCCATGTATGGGATATGAGAGGATAAAAACTCCGTCAAATCAGGGCGCATGATAAGCAATGCATGATGAAATGACTTTCCTGATCGCCAAGGGCGCTGCGGAGAGGTCCGCAAGGACGCGAGCCTATGGCTTGCCTTTCCCTCAGGTCAATGATACGGTCTGTCTTCTGGCGAGGTAAGTCTGTTGAGATGATTGTTTTCATGATTCGAAGGCATCACCAATCGGGTTGATTTACAGTAACAGATCTTCAGGGAATGCTTTGAATCACAAGTCGAGCGATACCTGCGTCACATGCATCATCCATGAAATACAAAACCGAATTACTTGCTCCTGCGGGCTGCTTTCCATCACTACAAGCTGGTATCAATGCTGGTGCGGATGCGGTGTATTTTGGAGTGGCACAATTGAACATGCGCGCACGTGCGCGCAGGAGCTTTCAATTGTCCGACATAGGTGAGATTCTAAGTATTTGCCATGAAAACCGGGTCAAAGGCTATCTGACTCTCAACACGCTTCTTTACGATTACGATGCCAACGCCGCCAGAAAGATTCTTGAAGCAGGTAAGGAAAATAATGTTGATGCTGTGATTCTTGCGGACATGGCGGCTGTGCAAATGGCCAATGAACTGGGCTTGGAAGTGCACCTTTCCACTCAACTTTCGATTTCCAATTACGAAACCGTTAAGTTTTATGCTCCCCTGTGTGAGCGCATTGTGCTGGCTCGCGAACTGAATCTAAAAATGATCAAGCATATCCATGAGCAAATGCTTGAGGCGGATCTCCGAGGGAAAAGTGGACGTCCCATGGAGCTGGAAGCTTTTGCTCATGGGGCATTGTGTATCGCAGTTTCCGGTCGATGTGGCATGTCGCTGCACACAAGCAATGCTTCCGCCAGTCGTGGTGCCTGCGAACAAAACTGTCGCAAGGAATACATAGTAACGGACAAGGAAACCGGCCAGCAGCTTGAAATCGATAATAATTTTGTGATGTCTCCCAATGATATCTCGACAATCGACTTCCTGGATCAGGTTCTGGATGCTGGCATTCACACTCTCAAAATAGAAGGCCGTGGTCGTTCGCCTGAATATGTGGATTCAGTGATTCGCAGTTATCGCAAGGCGATTGATGCACTTAATGATGACAGCTATACGCAGGAGCTGGTGGAAGGTCTTCAGGGTGGTCTTGAAAAGGTTTATAATCGTGGTCACTCCGATGGTTATTACTTGGGCCGAAAACAGGGCTGGAGCCAGACTTACGGCAGCAAAGCGACGCGACAAAAAATCGAAGTTGGTAAGGTGAGTAATTTTTTCAGCCGTGTTCAAGTGGCTGAGATCACTGCGACGACCGGTGAACTGAAAATAGGAGATGAATACACCATCATCGGAGAGAACACTGGTGTGGTGAGTGGTGTGGTTGAAGAAATCAGGGTTGACGAACAGGCTGTTGAGGG
>JBDQII010000313.1:0-6117 GCA_040264395.1 Verrucomicrobiota bacterium | reverse complement strand
CCATTGCAGGAAAGTAATGTTGTAGGCAAGGGCGGTACGGCCGGCTTTCTTGGCAAGGGTTTCGATCCCTATTATCTGTATCCTGAAGGGGATGACATGAACATGGGTAAAATGAACAACGTCAAGGTGGATGATCTGGAAATGCGTCCTGATGTCTTTGCCTTGCGTTTGCAGCGCCGGGCTCAATTGAGGGATTCGATCAATGCAGCCATGCCTGAAATAGAAAAAGCGGTCTCCAGTTATAATTTAAATGATTATTACAGCCGTGCGTTGAATTTAATTGTTTCAGGCAAAACGCGTGATGCCTTTGATCTTGAGCAGGAATCTATTGCCACCCGTGATTGGTATGGTCGCAATACCTTTGGGCAGAGCTGTCTTTTAGCCCGTCGTTTGGTCGAAGCTGGAACCCGCGTAGTAGAGGTAATATGGCCCAAGGTAGCCAACTCAGACAATCACTCATGGGACGTGCACGTCAATCTGAGTGAACGTATGAAAAATCAATCTGCTCCCATGCTGGATGGTGGTTTATCCGCACTGATTGCCGATCTGGACCAGCGTGGAATGCTGGAAGAAACCCTCGTGGTTGCCGTTGGCGAGTTCGGCCGCAGTCCTCAAAGAGGTGTCAGTACTTCAGGTAACAGTAACAGTGATGATGGTCGTGACCATTGGCCATATTGCTACACGGCCTGTGTTGCTGGAGGTGGTGCCAAACGCGGTTATGTTCACGGTGAATCCGATAAAACGGGATCGGCACCACTGGTAGACCCTGTTCATCCGGGCGAACTACTGGCATCCATTTATCACAGCTTCGGCATTGACCCGGAAACCATCGTTTACAACCACCTCAATCAACCTCGCGAGTTGGTCAAATCCAAAGCGGTAACGAGCTTGTTCAGTTAATGTAAACTGAATGGGCTGGCCCGATCAGTCAAAAATTAAAAAACAATAAGCCCGGCTACTTGCCGGGCTTATTGTTTTTTGAAAATGGCAGCGGTGGCAGGTGCCACTCTGATCAATCAAATTTCCTTTTCTTAACCTCAGTGGCGGTGGGGAAATCTGCAGGCACTTTCGTCTGACTGACTTTTCCTGTCGCAGCCCATTCAGAGCCTCTGACGAGTGTCGTGATAAAACCAACGCATTCCATGGAGTAATCAGCATGGCCCATTGGAGTATGAAAGACGCGACCGCTTCCGAACTGAATGGTCATCAAGATAGGTTCATGTCGACCGCTTCCTCCTGTTGATTTGTCCGCAAATGCTGTCGCGAGAACGTGCATCTTTTCGGCTGGCCCCCGGAGTTGGTCGTAAAGCTCATCCTTGGCATGCAGCCACTTTTTCGGTAAACCCCTGATGATTGGATGCGTCGCGTCCCGCGCTTCGATCAGATACTCATGCTGTTTCCCGTGGGACCCGCCTCGTCCCTTTGAAGTATCCCGAACCAGATGGCCGTGATCGTCATAATATACATAGGGACCAGAAGATTCATCGCGACCACCCCATCCTCCGAGTCCAATCATGCGGTTGTAGGCATCCCACTCGGCAAAGGAATTATCGGCAGCATGAACAATAACCAGTCCGCCTCCCTGACTCACAAAATCCTCAAGACCTTTCTTTGTTTGCTCAGGCCAGGGAGCAGCATTCCAACCGAAATTGGATAGAACAAGGTCATACGCTGAAAAATCTGGTGTATAATCAGGATCGGGTTTTGGTTTTTTGAGGGCAGTGGTCTTGATATCCAACGGAACGGGGAATTTGGGGATTAAATCATCGCCATTCCAAGTGTAGGCAGTTCTTTTGACATCGACTGTGAATAAACCTGATTCCTCAAGATACTTTTTCATCATGACCGTCGTTTTTGGCCACATGCCATGGTTGTTTTGTCCGTCAATGATCAGAGCCTTCATTGGCGTCGCCGCCTGAACCAGAGGAGACATAGCAAGAGCGACAAGCGCTAGGTAAAAAATCGGAGATTTCATAATTTAAATGGAACCACATCATGCTGCAAAAAAAGCCACCTCAGGACAAGTCCTAAAGGGCGAGAAAGAGGGCTGTCCATGAAGGAAAATGGATGTGGGTTTGATTCTAATTTCATGGCTGGGGTAAAACGGAATCCTTGAACTCTCCGGGTGTTGATCGATACGTTTCAAGGTTATCGCAACTGGAGAGGTAAGCCATTTTGAAAGCAACTTTTGTTGCCACTGGAATGATCTTTTGGCTATGATTGCGCTCTCAACTTTAACCCGCATTGACCATGAAATGATGCATAATCTTAACTTGTCAGGACTCAACAGGCGCTCGCTTTTCATCAGACAACGTCTCAACAGGAGAACTATAGCGTATTGTCTTTTCGGTTTCTTTATGGTTTCAGGTATCACGACTTGTTTTGATCTCTGTTTAGCCAAGGATGCAACCCCGTTGAAAGTCTTTCTTCTGGTGGGGCAGTCCAACATGCAAGGGCATGCCCATATTCGTACCTTTGAGCATATTGGAATGGATCCAGAGACATCGCCACTTTTGAGCGAGATGCAGGATGAAGAAAAACAACCCAGGACATGTGATGAGGTTTGGATATCCTACCTCTCAAAGAGCGGAGTCAAACAAGGCCGATTGAATGTTGGCTTTGGTGCAAGTGATGAAAAAATAGGCCCCGAATATACCTTTGGAATCTACATGCAAAAACATCTTAATGAGCCGATCCTGATGATCAAGACAGCTTGGGGGGGCAAGAGTTTACATACTGATTTCAGACCTCCATCTGCCGGACCATATGTGTTCAGCGAACAACAGAAAGAGGGTTTTGCAAAACAGGGAAAGGATTACAAGCGGATCAAGGCCGAGAAGGGACATGAGACGGGTCACTATTACCGATTGATGATCAAACACGTCGAGCATGTCCTGCAGGACATCAAGGACGTTTATCCAGGTTACGATGCGCAATACGGATACGAGCTTGCTGGAATGGTCTGGTTTCAGGGCTGGAATGATATGGTTGACCGCGGTGTTTACCCCGGAAGAGATCAACCCGGTGGATATGATCATTACAGCACTGCGCTGGGGCATTTTATCAGGGATGTTCGAAGGGATCTTTCTACGCCTGATTTGCCTTTTGTCATAGGTGTGATTGGAGTAGGGGGTCCGGTTGAACATTATGGAGCCGCACAAAAACGTTATGCAGGGATTCATCAGTATTTTCGATCCGCCATGGAAGCTCCAGCCAAGTGGTCAGAATTTGAGGGCAATGTTTCAAGTGTCTTGACAGAAAATTACTGGGATATGGAACTGACGGCTTTAAGAAGCAAAGATGCTGAATTGAATCAGAAAATGAAACAACTCGTCCTCAATGGGAATCTAGAAAAAAAAGAACAACAATCCACGCGAGAGAAGTTGCGTGCAGAGATGTTTACAAGTCGTGAACTGGAAACCATGGATAAGGGAGTTTCCAATCAGGAATACCATTATCTGGGTTCCGCAAAAATCATGGCCCAAATAGGTAAAGGATTTGCAGAATCCATGGCCAAACTGATGGATCCTTTTTCCAAATGAAATATGAAAATGCAATTACGATCCGATTCATTTACAAAACCATGAAATCTACTGAAGCTCATTGCGCTCTCCGTTTGCTTTTATCGATCCTTCTCACATTGGGAGGCATTGCAATGACGGCTCAAGTTCAAACCGCCGAATCTCAAAGTGACAGTCAAGGATTGACTGGGCATTTTTTATACGTGGCAACACCGGGGATACGGGATTACCTAGGGTATGGTGGGCATGGTCTGGTCGTTTTTGATATCGATAACAATCATCAATTCGTCAAGCGCATTCCGACCAAGGGGTATCATCCGGATGGACGCCCGGCCAATGTGAAAGGCGTAGCCGTCAGTCAACAGCTCAACAGTATCTATGTTTCGACACTCTATTCTTTACAGCGCATTGATTTGGAAACTGAAAAATTGCTTTGGGAAGTGCCTTATGCAGGGGGATGTGATCGAATGTCGATTTCTCCAGATGGTAAGCTCATGTACCTTCCCTCGTTGGAAAAAGATTTCTGGAACGTCGTTCAATGTGAATCGGGTGAGGTCATTACCAAAATAAAGGTGCACGCAAGAGCTCACAATACTATCTATGGGAGCTCCGGACAATGGGCTTACATGGCAGATATTGCATCCCCCTTCCTCCATGTTGCTGATACAAAGACACACACTGTTGATCGGAAGATCGGTCCTTTCAGTGCAGGTGTTCGGCCTTTTACAATCGACAGTTCCGAAACAAGGGTTTTCGTTACAGTCAACGAATTACTTGGCTTTGAGGTGGGGGATTTGAAGTCAGGAGGAAAACTGGCCAGTGTGAAAGTTTTAGGTTGGGACAAAGGACCTGTGAGGCGTCATGGTAACCCAAGTCACGGCATAGGGTTGACCCCTGACGAAAAAGAAATATGGGTCTGTGATGGGCACAATATGCGCATGCACATATTCAGTGCACAACCTCCCTACCAGCAACAAACAACCATTCCTTTGAGTGACATGCCCGGATGGGTGACCTTCAGCATGGACGGGCAATACGCCTATCCTTCAAGCGGTGAGGTGATTCATGCAAGGCGGCGGGAGGTTCTTTATTTACTGAAAGATGAGCACCACAATACCGTATCCAGCGAAAAAATGGTGGAAATCTTCAAGAAAGAAGGAAAGGCAATCGCAAATGGGGATCAGTTCGGTGTGGGACGACTTCATTAACAGCGACGTCAGTTTGGGGCTTGAAGCACGGCCAGGCGCTGGCTTTGAGTCCATTGAAGATACTTTAAACAGTTGCCTTACCTTTCATACAGTGAATGTAAGCATGCAAGAGCCATTCGAAAGAATGTCCTAACGAACGTGCAGGTAATGGAAATGCAGTGAATCACAATCGATCACATTTCCAAGTTGCCTCAACGCATGAAAACAATAACATCCACCTATGTCCTTGCTCACGCTTTACAGAATCAGTTTAGCCATCATTGCCAGCTCTTTTACGGTCGCCCAGGCGACTGAATTCAAGGTGCTTTCCGTCAGCAGGATTTGGGATCGCGCTCAGCACAATGCGTTCACGGACTTGGAGTATTTCAAGGGGCAATGGTTTTGTTCTTTTCGTGAAGGAAGCGGACATGCGGGGGCAGGTGATCATGGTAAAATCAGGATCATCCATTCAAAGGATGGTGAACGCTGGGCATCGGCTGCATTACTTGAAAGTCCCGGACTCGATCTGCGTGACGCCAAGCTGTCCGTGATGCCTGATGGACGCCTTCTGCTCAACTCATGCGAGTATGATGTTGATCATGACCAAGCGAACGTCAGAAATAATCAATCCGTTACTTTCACGAGCACGGATGGCATGCAATGGGAGGGTCCTCATCGTGTTGCGGACAAAGGCTACTGGCTCTGGCAGACTTCATGGTTCGATCAGACAGGTTACGCCCTCGGCTATCGGTGGGGCAATCACGACCGCACCCGTTTCTACCACACACTTGATGGCATTCATTACAACACCCTTTTGGATGATCCACGTCCCCCGAATGATCGCAGCAATGAACATGCGCTTGTCTTTGAGCCTGAAGGAACCATCCGCATGCTTCTCAGACGTGATCATTCAGATCATCATGCTTCCACAGCACTTCTGGGAACTTCAAGACCACCCTACAAAGAATGGTCCTGGCACTCACTTGGCATCAAGATGGGAGGGCCTGCCTTGACACGCTCTCCTGATGGTCAACTGATCGCTGTCGTCAGGCGTTACGCAGAGGGTCCAAATGGAGGCTGGGGTTCTCAGTGGACAGAACTGGGGGTTATCGATCCGCTCAAATCATCATATGTCCCCAAACTCAAACTTCCCAGCGGTGGAGATTCAAGCTATGCAGGCCTTATCTGGCGTGAAAACATACTATGGGTGAGTTATTACAGTAGTCACGAGGGCAAAACCTCGATCTACCTTGCAAAAGTGGCTGCGATCAACAGCGAGAACTAACTTGGATATATCAAACTGGTGGATCAAATGACCGCCATTAAGCGACACATTCCATGCGGAAATGCTTCTTTCCCGTTTGAAGGATCACTTCTGTGGTTTTGTGATCCTGAGCCTTGCCTTGAGT
>JBDQII010000312.1:0-6166 GCA_040264395.1 Verrucomicrobiota bacterium | reverse complement strand
GCATCCAGGATGCTTACTTTTTTAACATCCAAACGAAAGATCCCTTTGGTTTAAATGAACAATGCTTCCAAAATATGGGTCATGGGAGCCGCGTTTATTGTCTTGGCTCCGCTGTCAACAAGTGGCGGTGCCATTGCGATTTTGAAATGGTTGAGATTGCTGACAACAGTGCTGGCCTTCTACTTTTCCGTCTCTAACATCAAGCTTCCAGAACGCCTAGGAGGAGCAAGGAGCTTGTTGAATTTTGTTCTTTTATTCACGTTTGCCGCTTTGTGGAGCGATTACCCCCTTATGGGAATGGTGAACAAAGGGATGTTATTTTTTACGGTTATGACGGGGCTGGCAATGAGTTATTCTGCTGTATCGGCAAAAGATTTATTAAAGAAGTTACATATGATAGGATACATCGGCGGAGCCTCGTCGTTGACCCTTGGCTATGTGTTCCTTAATAATAAGGAAGGAAACCTTGCGGGTGATCGCCTGGCCGTAGCGGGTATGAACGCAAACACAATAGGTGCCGCTGGCGCTCTGTTATTGTTATTAGCCGTTTATTTGGTATTCAAATCTGAAAAAAACTTTCAAAAGGCTATTCATCTTTCAAGTAGTGTCTTCTTATTGGCCATCGTTTTGGGAACCGGAAGCCGGGGGGCACTGGTAATGTGCGTGATAGGTTTATTTTTTATTCTGAAGCCTATTTTAAGCAAAAATGCCGTATCGATATTTGTGGTGTTCATGATACCATTTGTCGTTTTACAAATATACGGGGCCATATCTGCCAAAGAAGACACTGTGACCCCGGGGATCGATAGGCTTGCCAATATGAACATGGAAACCAAAAACACAAGGTCAGGCATGTGGAATTGGACCATAAAAAAGTTTAATGAATCTCCGGTGATTGGAAACGGATGGGTAAGTTGGGGGGGAACCAGCTCAGCGAACACCCACAACATCTACCTGCATGTATTGGCGGAATCTGGCGTCATCGGAGGCGCTTTATTTTCAGTCATGCTATTCCGATTATTTTCAGTCTATAGATTGAACATCTCTTCCTTGAAGGCGAGAAAGGATTCTTATGAATTTACACCTTTGGGTGCAGGCATTTTAGCGTCCCTGCTTTTACATGGAATGGTTGAGAGCTCAACAATACTAGGAACAAGCACCAATGCACTTTTTCTGGGGATCTCAGTCGGATTAATGGATAGGGCGAACGTCCTTGGTAATGATGATCAAACAGCCTCGAAAATTGAAAAAGATCAATACCACCCCTGGGCCTTTCAACGTGATCAGAACTCACCTGAGAACCCACTCACTTCAATTTGAAAATACTGCATGTCATCCATAGTTTGGACCCACGCTCTGGAGGTCCCAGCCACGCGCTATATGAACTGTCGCGCGCCCAGGTAGGTCAGGGTCACTCCGTGAGCATCATCGCTTCTGACAGGCAATCAGGAGAACAATGGTCTACCAATTCAGATTATCTTGGGTGTATCAAGAACTCTCTTCCAGACGGCTTAGTGAATGTGTCCATAATACCAAGTTATGGTCGCTATAGACCTTGGGTGCGATATGCGTATTCACCTCAATGCACCTCTTTTATTTACAAGGCATTGGGTTGTCATTTGCGCTCGTCGCCAACCATTGATTTTGTCCACGTGCACGGGCTGTTCAGTCAGATCACTCAAAAAGCTACAGAGATTTGCGACCGATTGAAAATACCCTATGCGGTAAGACCCACGGGGGCACTGGGCACATTGCCTCTCAAACGAGGTTTCACTTTATTTAAAAGGATTTTTCTCCGTTATTTTCTTAAAAATTCTTTGGAAAAAGCATCCTTTGTTCATGCAACCTCGGAATCAGAGGTTAGATCGTTGAAAAAACTGAACTTTGATTTAAAGATAAAATCGGCTCCTCTTGGAGTCACAGTTCCAAACTGGGACCCCAAATATTACCAGTCGGTTTTTCACCGCAGATTCGCGGGACTAAAAGGCAAGCGTATCGTTTTGTGTCTTTCAAGAATACACCCAATAAAACGATTGGGATTGGCCTTAAAGGCATTTAGGATTTTAAATTTAGATTTGGAAGATTGCCAACTTGTTATTGCCGGCACTCCAACGAAACATCAACAATCCTTGGAAAAGCTATCAAATGCGTTGGGAGTATCTGATCATGTCCATTTTACAGGATTCTTGACAGGGGACATTAAAACTGCAGCCTTCTTCAGCTCAAGCGTATTTTTGCAGACTTCAGAACATGAAAACTTCGGCCTTGGGGTGATGGAATCAATGGCCCATGGCTTGCGTGTTGTTTGCACCAAGGGAGTTGCGGCCGGCAAGCATGTCGCGTCCAGTCAAGGAGGATTGTTCGTATCTGACACTCCGGAGGCTATCGCTCAAGGCCTCTTTGATGTAATGAATAATCATTCATCCTCCTGTGATTTAAATTTAGCTCGTCGAGTAAGCAACTCATTTTCATGGGAAGCAATCGCGAAGCAATTAAACGTTTACTATCGTCAATCGATTTGAAGATAGAACACGGGTATCTGTTCCATCAATAATTGAAACCAACCAAATGACAGTAACGGTAATCATTGCCACAAAAAACGAAGAACAAAATCTTCGCAACTGTTTGGAGAGCGTAAGATGGGCTGATCAGGTCATTGTAGTTGATTCAGGAAGCACGGATCGAACCAGAGAGATTGCTGAAGAATATGGTGCTCATTTTCATGTATTCGAATACGGGGGAGGTTGGCCAAAAAAGAGGAACTGGGCAATAAATTCAGGCTTGGCAAAACATCCTTGGATCCTAATTTTAGACGCCGATGAAAGAGTTTCTGCCTCGCTTCGCAATGAAATCCAAGCAGCAGTCAAGACTGCAGATTTTGATGGTTATTATATCAAGTGGAAATTTATTTTTCTAGGTAGATGGATGAAACATTCCTGGAGTCACGGTTGGATGATGCGACTTTTCAGAAATGGCAAGGGGGAATACGAAAATTTAAACATGACTGACGAAGGCGGATGGGACGCCGAAGTACATGAAAATGTTGTTGTAGAGGGTCGATGTGAAAAGCTATCCAGTTGCCTTGATCATGAGTCTTCGCATGACTTACACCGATGGATTCAAAAACAAAATGATTTCTCAACGTGGAATGCCAAGCGACGCATCAAACAACTGGACTCACCTCTTCCAGCACTCCATCATTTTTTCTCGAACGATCCAATAAAACGTCGTAAGTGGATGAAAGCCTTTTTTCTTCGATTACCGGGAAAGCCATTATTGATATTCTTTTACCTGTATTTTTTCAAAATGGGCTTTCTCGACGGGCTTGCTGGCTTTTATTTTTGCAGCCTGAGGGCGTGCCATGAATTAAATATCAATGCAAAGGTTTTTGAGAATCAATTGGAATCAATGAATCAACAGAATGAAGATTCCTCGAATTAGTAATCTAAATAGATTATTTCACACCGTTCGACCTTTGCGCTGGAAGCAGGTCTTCTACCGTTTGAATTACAGACTGCGCTTTTGGGCCAAACCAAAGCAGATAAAAGAAACCAATATTGAACCTGATTTGCTGAGTGATTTCGCAGCGCTCCGTGCATTGAAGATTCCACTCAAGACACTATTTAAACCCGAAACCATTCTTAAAGGGCAGTTCGAGTTCATACATCTTGAGGAGCATGTTGGATTTCCCCCCAATTGGGATTTTAGATCTCCTCACAAGCTATGGCGTTACCAGCTACACTACTTCGAGTGGCTTTACTGCCTTGATTACATTGAAGCTCGAAAGTGTGTACTGAGCTGGATTGAAAACTATCATTATGACCGAAACCGGGATGGGTGGGAAGCATACCCCACCTCACTGAGACTTATGTCATGGAGTGCTTATTTCGTAGCCACCCATCGTAGTGAACTTTCAAATGACCCGTCCTTCTCAAGCATATTGAGTCAGAGCATAGAGACTCAAACGACATGGCTGGAAAGAAATCTCGAATACCATTTGATGGCAAACCATCTTTTGGAGAATGCAGCGGCACTTTGTGTGACAGGTTCTTTATTCAATGGCAAATCAGCAGGCAGGTGGAAGGAAACAGGATCCAAAATTCTCAAACAAGAGATACAAGAACAAGTCCTTCCTGACGGCATGCATTTCGAGCGATCACCAATGTATCATTTGAGAATGCTCAATGTATTGAAGGAAACAAAGGCGTCGCTGAAATCGAACGGAGGACATTATTTGAAGCCGGTTCTCCGCTCAATGGAGAAGGCTTTGGATCTAGTCAGGCACCCGGACGAAGACATCGCACTGCTGAATGACTCAAACCTGGGGGTTTATCCCCTCCCCCTCAGCTCTGACAAATCTTTCAGCCCAATGCCTGGGCCATGGCAACTGCCCGATGCAGGTTATTATGGTTACCGTGGATCAGAGGGAGAATATATCATCTTTGATGCCGGACCTATCGGACCCGACTACAATCCAGGGCACTCGCATGGTGACATGTTTTCATATGAGGTCACTTGGAATTACCATAGGATGGTCGTTGATACAGGAAACTTCGATTACGAACCTGGTTTCATGCGTTTTCATTGCCGGTCAACAAAGGCTCACAATACGGTTCAGATCAACGAAGAGAATCAATGTGATTTTTGGGGCACTTTCAGGGTTGGAAAAAGGATTCAACCAGAAGACGTCAAATACGCAGAGAAAGAAAATGGATTTCATCTTGAAGCAACTCACAGCGGGTATCGTAGATTTCCTGAAAGAGCCGTGCATCGCAGGCTAGTAGATTTTCATGCTGGAAACCCGCTTCGCATACAGGATTGGATTCAAGCTGAAAAATCGGTCCATGCGGTTTCCAGAATTCACTTCCATCCCGATTGCAAATGTCTGGATATAACGGCTCGGCAACTTGTCATCCGCAACGCCAACGTTGATTGCATCATCGAATGGGATCGAGAATCAAGTGCCAGGCTTGAAGACTCTTTTTATTGTCCTGAATTCAATACGAAGTTACCCAACAAGGTGCTGGCTTTGACTCAGATCGGAACTGATTTGAGATTTCATTACTCGCTTAGATTTACGAAGGGATGAAGATTCTTTTCTTGTCGCATTACTTTCCCCCGGAGGGAAATGCTCCTGCTACCAGAACCTTTGAACATACTCGCCGATGGGCAAACGCGGGTCACGATATCAAAGTGATTACCTGTGCCCCTAACGTCCCACATGGGCAAGTTTATCCAAATTTCAAAAACTCAATATACAGTCGATCGGTTTTAGAAGGAGTACACGTGTTGCGTGTCTGGACATACCTCGCAGCCAACAAAGGAAAAGGTCGTCGGTCACTAAACTATGTATCTTATTTATTCTCATCGGTGGTAGCGGGTTTATTTTCTTCGAAGCCAGATCTCATGATTGCAACCTCTCCTCAATTTTTTTGTGGATGCGCAGGGGCTATATTAGCGAAATTCAGAAAAATACCTTTCATACTTGAGATCAGAGACATTTGGCCTGATTCCATCATTGCGGTGAATGCCATCAGCAATCAGAGAGTTTTGAAGTGGATGTTCATGCTGGAAGAATGGCTCTACCGGAGTGCGACGCATATTGTGACGGTAGGCAAAGGCTACAAAAAGGTTCTGGTCGAAAAAGGAGTCCCACCTGATAAAATTTCGGTCATCACGAACGGAGCAGACTTGAAGAGGTTTTCCCCGTCAAAGGTTGCTAAAAAGAGGGACTCCAGATTTATTTGCTCTTTTATCGGGACTTTGGGGATGGCTGCTGGCTTGGAAGTTGTCATCAGAGCGGCCCAACATTTGGATTCCATAGATGAATCAGATATAGTGTTCAAACTTGTTGGAGACGGGGCTGACTACGAGAACCTTTTGAAAAAGGTAAGTCATCTCAATATTAGAAGAATTCAATTCACAGGCTTGGTCAAAAAAGAGAATATCTCGGATTATCTCAGGGAAACAGATGTTTGCCTGATCCACCTCATCAAATCGGACTTATTCAAAACAGTAATCCCCTCTAAATTGTTTGAAGCAATGGCATCAGAGGTTCCAGTTGTCATAGGTGTCCAAGGGGAAGCAGCTGCCATTGTGGAAGCCGCTCAGAGTGGGCTCTCATTTACTCCCGAAAACCATTTGGAACTTTGCGATCTTCTGATTC
>JBDQII010000311.1:0-6167 GCA_040264395.1 Verrucomicrobiota bacterium | reverse complement strand
CCATTCGCACCGCACCTTGCCGAGGAACTTCATGGAATGTTACAGGAAGAAAATGCCAGAGTGATTGCCTACCAGCCCTGGCCTGTATTCGACCCCGCTCTTTTGATTGAAGAGAGTGTTGAGCTGCCCGTGCAAGTAAATGGGAAATTGCGAGATCGACTGAAAGTCTCAAGGGATGCTGATCGGCAGTCCATTGAAAAACTGGTATTAGCTTCGGAAAAAATTCAAGCCAAGATCGAAGGTAAATCAATCAAGAAACTCATCGTGGTTCCGGGGAAATTGGTTAATATCGTTGTCAAATAAACCTGAACAAAGATATAAGTTAAAATTATGATGCATCGTAGAACGTTCCTAAATCGCACCCTGATCGCTGCTGCAGGTGCTGGCGCAACCTGGTTTGATGTTCCTTCCGTGATCGCGGATACACGTGAGCAGTCGCTCAAAAAATATGGAGGTTTCCCCATGGGAATTCAGAGCTACTCATTGCGAGCTTTTGGTATCGACGGGGCACTTGAGAAAATGGAAGAATTGGAACTGCACTTTGTGGAATTATTCCGCATGCACTACCCCCCCATTCCGGATCCTCTTAAAATAGCGGAAATGAACGCCAAGTTGAGAAAACATGATCTTTCAATCAGTGCTCATGGAGTTCAGTCATTCACCAAGGATCATCAAAAAAATAAAGCATTTTTTGAGTTTGCAAAAAAAGCAGGCATCCGAAATATCAGTGCGAATCCTGAAAACGATTCCTTTGAAAGTCTCAATCGTTTGGTTGCTGAATATGATATTCGTATAGCCATCCACAATCATGGGCCAGGTGCCCTTTACGATGCTCCATTGGATGCCTTGAAAGCTGTTGCAGGCTATGACAAGCGCATAGGGTTTTGCGCGGATCTTGGGCATTACATCCGCTCAGGAGTTGATCCTGTTGAAGTGATATATCAGCTCGGTGACCGGTTGTACGGCGTCCATCTCAAAGATTTTGCGGAGCAAAAGAAAAAAACGGAGGGAGTGATCATTGGTCGGGGTCACCTGGATGTGGAAGGTGTGTTCAAGGCATTGAAAAAAATTGGTTTCCCCGCCGATGGAGCTCTATCGCTCGAGTATGAAGAAAATCCTAAGGATCCCATGGAAGACATTCGAGCTTGCCTGAATGTTGCAGCCGAAGCTGCTCAGCGAGCAGCTCGATCGTAGTTTGAACGATCGCCGCGAAAGTCTATTAGTATCTCAACGGTCTTCGATATATCAGCTTTTTTGCTTAATCCCCGCTTCCTTGAGGATTTGGGTGTTTGCAACGGCCTTTAAAAGTCATTTCGGAAGCGTGTTGTAAGAAGTTTTCATAGGGCGCGCAAACCCCACGAAAAAGCACTGTATTCATAAATCGCGTTATTTCAAACAGATCCTCGTTTGGCAATAAATCCCTCGGCTTTATCCGCAATGACGGGTCCTGGTTTAACACCTGCATGACTGGGTGTCTTGAGCCGACACTTTTGCTTGCCAATGGTGCATCAAAATCGATACCTACTTTTACTTTTGGGCTTATGCTGATTTTTTAGTTGATGATGCGGATCTTATCCGGTGGTATTGTCAACTTAGCCATACTTAAATGATAGTTAGCAGTATAAAGATTGACAAATTCTAACTGAATTCGGCGGGCATATTTGATCATGCTTTCCCAAGCTTTCATGTATCTCATTGCCGTATAAATTTCCCGCGATCACATGATCACGTTTTCAATGACTATTGCGAGCCCGGGTGCTCTGGAAATATTAAAATGAGTATCCGATTGGAGATGATCCAGGTGGCACGACTTGCTCCTGAGCTTTTAGGTGATGCCGCAGGGTTAGTGCGTTCTTTCATGATTAAACAGCTCCATGACAATGGAGGTTTTGTTGATCGCAAGGGGCATCCGGATCTTTATTACACTGTCTTTGGTTTGGATGGGCTGCAAAGCCTTGGTGCCTTACCTGAGCCATCACGATGGCAACCTTTTCTTGAATCAAAACTGTCCATCGATGATTCAGATTTTGTGCATCTTTGTTGTTTGATTCGATGTCTATCGATTGTTCCAGAGAAGGGTGGTTTCAGAGATAAACTTCTCAAAAAACTCCTTGAATTCCAATGCGCAGATGGCGGTTTTCAACCTGAAAAAAACGCCACGTATGGTACTGCCTATGGTGCATTTCTGGCTGTAGGTGCTTTTCAGGATTTAGGGGTGAACCTTCAGGCCTGTCAGGATGGAGTCCTTGCATCACTCAACAATCTTCGGATACCTGGTGGGGGGTGGGGAAATGATAGGCAGCAACGTTCTGCGGCAACCAATGCAACAGCAGCAGTCATGACCACTCTGCGCCAATTTGGAATCAACCCTGATTCTGAGGCAGTTCATTGGCTGGTCTCAAATTGTCATCCTATGGGGGGGTTTCTAGCCAATCCATTGGCTCCTGTTCCGGATTTGCTCTCTACCGCGACGGCGTTGCATGCACTCTCTGGAGTTCAATATGAACTCGGTGAAGACATGCGAGAACGCTGCCTTGATTTCATAGATACACTTTGGACAAATGTAGGTTCTTTCCACGGTCACTGGCATGAGGATGAGCTGGATACCGAATATACATTTTACGGTCTCTTGGCTTTAGGGCATCTGAGCGTTTAAAATTTGAATTCGACTTTGCGGGTGTTTCGTCGTCAAATTTGAACATGTTCTCCGATTATCAGCCCAAGCTCCCATTACCTTCGATGTTCCCCTTGAAACAGGGTTTTAAGGGGAGAGCCGATCCTTTGGACCTCCGTTTGGCTCTTAGTAATGCCATGGAACCACTTCAATTTCGTATCAAATCAGGAATGCGCATTGGTTTAGCTGTTGGAAGTCGAGGAATATCGGGACTGAGCACCATGGTTCAAGAAGTTGTCAATCAGTTAATTGCTTTGGGAGCAATGCCTGTGATTCTGCCTGCCATGGGAAGTCACGGTGGAGCAACTCCCGAAGGGCAAGTTTCCGTACTCGCGAGTTATGGTGTCGATGCACAATCCCTGGGTATCCCCGTAGAATGTTCAATGGAGACTATTGCAGTGGCTGAGTCGGAGTGGGGGACTCCTGTTTTCTGGAGTCGATCCGCTTCTCAATTGGATGGGGTTTTGGTGCTCAACCGTATCAAGCCTCATACAGATTTCAAGGGTGGCTTGGGCAGTGGTATCTTGAAAATGCTTGTTGTAGGTCTGGGGAAGCGTGATGGAGCCTCAGCATTTCATCGAGCTGCGATACAATTTGGCTACGAAAACGTTCTTCGTCAGTATGCTTCCATTCTGATCGATAAAATGCCTGTGTTAGGTGGATTGGGGATCATTGAGAACGCCTTGCATGAAACGGAGCAGATCGCTTTTGTGCCTGTCGAAACCGCAATTGAAGATGAAGGTAGACTGCTTGCCAAAGCCAAGGACTTAATGCCACGATTGCCTTTTGATGATCTAGATTTATTGATTGTGGACCGGATTGGGAAGGATATTAGTGGATCTGGCATGGATCCAAACATTATTGGCCGGGGTGTTCATGGTTTTTCCACTGATTTCTCACTACAAAAGGATTTCCCTCGAATCAAGAGAATCATGGTGAGAAGTCTAACACCAGATTCACATGGAAATGCCATTGGCGTTGGTATGGCAGATTTTACAACATCACGGCTCGTCAGGAGCATGGATCCGAAAATTTCATTCGTGAACGCGGTTACCGCAATGACCATGAATGGCACCAAGGTGCCTATTCATTTTGAAACGGATCAGGAAGTGATTCAGTGGGCCTTGAGTTCCCTAGTGGTCCAGGACACGCGTCAATCTAGAGTATTAAGAATTAAGGATACGCTCCACCTCGATGTCATGGAAGCATCAGAAAATCTATTACACGATGCAAGAACAAACCCGCAAGTTACTCTGGAGGGAGAACCTGCGGCGATGGAATTTGATTCCAATAGAAATTTGATGGATCTTGGGAGAAGCTGATTCTTGTTCAGCTTTCGTTGCATTCAGATAGCGATGCCTCAAGAATTCATCATGTTGTTCTTTCTGGCGAAATTGAACAAGCCTCCTTCATCAATGACATTCCTGACATCTCCAAGAGGGCTGATAGAGTAGGTTTTTCCCGTGGCTTCTACTGCAACGGTTAGGGAATCAAGATCTACGGATACAACATCGCCCGTTTTCAGCAGATCACAGAGACGGTCCTGAGATTCACATGGATAAAGCTCACCCGTTGCTACGCAGTTACGGAAGAAAATGCGGGCAAAGCTCTCAGCCAGAACCAGCTGGCACTCTGCTGCCCCCATTGCGATGGGTGCATGTTCCCTGGAACTGCCACACCCGAAATTGCGGCCCCCCACGACAATGGGATATTTACTGTCCATTTCGCCATCCTCGACATAGCGTTCGGAATACAGAGAATCTGGTAAACCGCATAAAGCGTAACTGCCCAGTTTGTCATACTCCTCCTTTACGGTAGGAATCAGGTTCAAATACTGTGCAGGAATGATTTGATCAGTGTCGATGTTGTCTTTGACGACGTAAACGGCTCCCGTAATAACCTTACTCATATGCGGATGCATTCTGCTAACATCGAGCTAATTTGGCAAACTTTTACTGATCAATGATTGCCGGCCTGCGCTGACAACTGTGGATTGTCAGCCTTATCGGCTTTATTCAATTCATCGATATAATCTCTTAAAATTTCGATACTCTCGCGGGTGTAGGCATCGAGACGTTTGTCCATTTCATCTTGATCATCGCCAACATACGAATTCTCGTCTATTTCTGGAAGGTTGCCATCCTTGGCTACTTCCTCTGCTTCATCCTCTTCGACATCGTAGTCTTCTTCGTTGTCTCCGTTGAAAAGAAGCTTGGCCGGCTTTTGCCCCCGAACCTCATCCATCGTCAAACGAAATATTTTGAGACCTGGATAACGTCTCGCTTTTCGCTCAGCATCACGTTTTTCAATCCTGGCCTTTTCTTCCTCTTTTTCAGGAGCGCGTTTCTCTTCGTTGAGACTGACGGTTTTGCGCTCCTTGGTCTCCTGATAGCGCTTGATGTCATCCATGATATACTGGAAATCCGTCACGGTTTTGATTCTCTCTGCCGAGGTTTTCTTCAATGTATCTACAGTTCCACTCACACGATGCATGATTTCGTAATCCGCGGGGTCAATGGAATCGGGCTCCAGACTCTGGGGTAGGTGTGCCTCCCCCAATTCCATATAATCGTAGATGGATGGAAGGATGATGTCAGGGGTGACCCCATTTCGCTGCGTCGTGCTGCCTTCGACTCTGTAAAATTTTGATATTGTATACTTGAGTAAACCACTTTCCGTTGGTGTATTCCGGATTTTGTTGAGTTCCACCAGCGTCTGCACGGTGCCTTTTCCGTGCGTAGTTTTATCTCCCACAATCAAAGCCCTGCCGTAATCCTGCAGGGCTGCAGCCGTGATCTCTGCTGCAGAGGCACTTAAATTACTCACCATCACCACAAGAGGACCATCATACACAGTGGACGGATCTTCATCCTTCAGAACCTGCTTTTGTTTGACGTAATTTTGCACCTGAACTACCGGTCCCTCAGGGAAAAATAATCCAGTCAACTCAACCGCTTCCGGCAATATTCCCCCACCATTTCTTCGTAAGTCCAGAGCAACACCCTCAATGTCTTCCTTGCCGAGTCGCTTCAAGATGAGGGCTGTATCGGCGGCTACATTTTCGTAGTATTGAGGGACAGTCAATATCGCTAAACGTCTTTTCTTTCCCAACTTGGTGGGTAGCTCGACGATGCGGGCCTTGGCGAACTGTTCCTTCAGTTCGATCTTCTCGCGCACGAGGGTCAATTCTCGTGTCTCCGACCCATCTACAGACTTCGCTGGAATGATGGTGAGTTTGACTTTGCTCTTCAATTTACCCCGAATGAGTTGAACAACCTTGTTCAATTTCATTTCCACCACATCCACAGGCTCATCATCATCCTGAGCCACAGCAATGATTTTGTCGCCAGGTTTAATCTTCTTGCTCTTGTCCGCCGGGCCGCCGGGAACAAGACTGACTATCTGGCAATAACCTTCGTTGCTTCTAAGTAGTGCCCCAATGCCAGTCAATTCGTTGTGGACATTTTTGATATAGAAATCATCTGCAGTTGTG
>JBDQII010000310.1:0-6170 GCA_040264395.1 Verrucomicrobiota bacterium | reverse complement strand
TGAGCAACTACAGCTTGTCACGGGAATTATCAAAGGTCTCAATCCGGATGCAGAACTAGTGAATGCCACCTTTGGGAAAGTGTCCCTAGGTTTGCTGCTCAACACCGACCGATTCAGCATGGAGCAAGCTCAGGAAGCTCCGGGATGGTTGAAGGAGTTGCGAGGAGAGCACACTCCTGAGACCGAGGAATATGGTGTCAGCAGCTTCGTCTACCGCGCTCGAAGACCCTTTCATCCCGAACGCTTTATGGCCTCCCTGCGTACTGCTTGGCCCGGCGTGCTTCGCAGTAAAGGCTTTTTCTGGCTGGCGACTCGTATGGATTGGGCGGGTAATTACTCACAGGCAGGTGTGGCCTACCGCACGGAAGGCGCCGGTTCCTGGTGGTGCGCAGTAGATAAAACCGAATGGCCGGATGATCAGGAACAGTGCGAGGAGATTATGAAGCTATGGGAGAAACCCTGGGGCGACCGACGGCAGGAAATCGTCGTCATCGGTCAAAGTATGGATCCTGATGCGATTACCGCCAAATTTGATGGGTGCCTGCTTACCGACGACGAAATGGCGTTGGGCCCTGACAGATGGTTGACAGCTTTCAAAGATCCTTTTTTTGAGTGGCAATTGACAACGGAAGAAGATGGCCTTTCTGAGGAAGAAAAAACCAATATTATACAATGAATGCGAACGTTCATTTGTAATTAGATGATGAGTGCCGTTTTGGGCACTCATCACTTCCCATTAAAATCATCTGTTTACGCCATCCAATGTCGGAATGGTTTTTTTGGTATCTCTCGTGTTCAATTCCCTGTGGATCAAATTGGAAAACCGAATCTCAAATAGAGGATGACAAGATGCAATGCTCAAGCAGGGTTTCATCGAAACCATACACTTTGAGTGGCTTGTCATAGTTTGAAGATAAGAGTACGCGAGCAGTATTTATGTCTTAATACCGCTCACACGAGAATAATGATTCAAAGATGTTTTTTGTCCAAGTGTCCAAGATTTAAACGAACCTTATTGCGTATTCGTAGCTCGCTTGAGTGTGTATTTGCCATCTTCTCCCGAGTATTCACCGTTTTTCTTAGATTGCCAATAAACGGTCATTGTATTGTCATTCTCCAACTCCCTGATGATTCGAGATTCATTTTGGCGCTGACCCGTAATTTTGTCAGAGATAAAATCCCACCCTCCACGTCGGCTGAAGCCATCTTTATCTACGCTCCACATTGTTAAAAGTCCATTGGACGGGTCGATTCCAGTAATATTGATACCTCCACCGCTGATTTCGTTTTTCTCATTGATATAATTAAATTTTTCCACCAGTAGACTTCCCATACCACTTAATCGCCATTGGATTTGGCGACCAAAATCTCCTTTTTCATTTTTCATTTCCCATTTGCCGATCAGTTTTTCAAATGGCTTCAAAAAGCCTGCGGGTTTGCTATCCTCATCGGTTAATATGTCTCCATTCTGAAATATAGACATTAAGTTGGTGTCGAGCAATTTACGTTTTTCACTATCAGGCGTTGATGCCACATAATTCCCGTTAAAAATAAGGTCATTCCATGATTCATGGGAAGTTGTGCCGTTCTCCGATAATTCTTTTTTGATCGTTCCGGAAAAAATGATGTTGTTCGTGTTTACTCCCTGAAAACGAATGATGGTTTTATTCCCATCGATCACACCCACCGATGTGCCTACATTACCATTTGAGTTGAAGAACAGGGACTCTGTTTGTTTTCCTGATTCACTGATGCTCGTGTAAACATGAAGCGACGAGATCAATTTTTTTGTCCCGGCATCGACATCAAAATGGACGCTTCGAGCCAACTCAAATTCTTCCACATATCCATGCCATGAATAATGATTGATCTTATTACCTTCTTCATTTGTAGATTCATTAAACCAAACTCCAGATTCGCGGGTCAATAATTCCCTGGTGATTGTGTCCTGCGCAATCGCTTTTGGCAGGCTTAGGAATATGACTACGGTAATCAGATAGGTGGAGATAATGTTGAAAGCTTTCATGGATTGTATGTATTATTGTTATTATAGACTCAATTTCGGCTTCAATAAGTGTTTCCAATCTATACAACGCTCGCAAGGATTAGATCGGGCCAAAAAACTATTTACGATTTACTTCGGAGTATCGATCTTTCCCCAGCTGTTCAATGAATCACTCAATAATGAATTCGAGCACTTTTCCTTATTCGGAAAGGATAATAATTCAATGGTTGGAATGGACAAATGGATGGTTGTTGTCTCTGGGAAGCCGGCGTTTTGACAGTAGGCGGTGACTCGTTTTTCTCAATCAATGCATAGCTTGCTTGAACCAGTCTTTCTCTCACTAAACTGAAAGATTGGGTGATGGCAGTATGATATTATTCCCGATTTAGACGCCCTTCATTTGTCTATAGTGCTAGGCAAAGGAAAAGCGTGTGATGGGAGAAAGGATTGCTAAATGGGGTTTTGGTGGCATTGGTCAAGCGATTATTTCACTGACAACACGACCATGCACATTGGTTAATCTGCGTTCCAGTCCATTATGGTAAAAGCTAAGGCGTTCGTGATCGAGCCCCATCAGGTGCAGCAGGGTCGCGTTGAAGTCATACACGGTCAACGTGTCGACGGCAGCTTTGAAACCGAATTCATCGCTTTTTCCGTAGCTGTATCCCTTTTTGACGCCAGCGCCTGCCAGAAAGCAGGTGAAGGCGTTGGGATTGTGATCGCGCCCAGTACCGTTGGCCTGAAGGAAGGGCATACGTCCAAATTCCGTTGCCCAGACGACCAGTGTTTGCTCAAGCAAACCCCGTTGCTTCATATCCGCGATCAATGCGGCTGTGGGTAGATCCATGATTTCCGCCTGCATGGCGTGGGTCTTCAAAATGTCAGAATGTGAGTCCCAGTTGGTGATACCGTTACCACCGGCAGGATCGCTGCCGTTATAGAGCTGAACGACACGAACGCCTTTTTCAATGAGCCGCCGGGCCAGGATACAATTTTTGGCGTATTCGCGATGTAATGTGCTTCCCTGATCCACGCCGTAATGTTTTAGAGTTGTTGAAGACTCCTGAGAGATGTCCATTATTTCTGGAACAGAAGTTTGCATACGGCCTGCCAGTTCATAGCTGGCGATGCGACCAGCAAGGTTCGTATCGCTTGGGTATTTTTCGAGATGTTGAGCATTGAGCCGTTGTAACAATTCAACGGTGCGGCGATCTTCATCTCGACTAAATCCCTTGGGTCGATGCAGGTTGTTGGGTGGGTTCTTTGAGTTGAAGTCTGTTCCTTGAAAGGCTGCAGGAAGAAAGCCGCTGCCGAAATTGTTTTTGCCGCTTCGTGCGAGTCCGCGAGGATCATTGATGGCGACAAAGGCTGGTAGCTCATGGGATTCTGTGCCAAGAGCGTAGGTGATCCATGCTCCAAACGATGGAAAGCCCTCCATCGTAAAACCGGTGTTCATAAAGTTTTCCCCTTGTGGATGGGCACTTGTATTCGTTGTCATTGAGTGCAGGAAACAAAAGTCATCCACTTGTTTCTCCAGATTCGGTAATAGATCCGAGACCATTTTTCCACACTGTCCACGTGGATTGAATTCCCAGAAGGGTTTCGCGATGTTGCCCGTCGGTCCTTCAAACGTCACCGCAGGAATTCCCGGAGGCTTCCTGCCGTGCAATCTTGAAAGTGCAGGCTTGTAATCAAATGTGTCGACGTGACTGACGGCTCCGGGCAAGTAAATAACCAAGACCTGCTTGGCGGGCGCATTGAAATGCGACTTTCTTGGCGCGTAAGGGTTGTTTGGATCGACCTCCGGGCGGATCGGTAGCCTTCCGCTCACTGTTTGAGCGTCCCTGGCAAGTAACTCATCAGTAGTGAGCAAATCAGTCAAACCCAACCCGGCGGCTGAAAGTCCGGCCGTGCCGAGGAAATGTCGCCGGTTCAATAAATGGCGTCCATGCAAGGAAAGCTGTTCGGGATTATTCATGATGTGAATCAGGGCAGGAATGCAAATTCATTGGAGTTGATGATTGCACGACACACGAGTTGCAATTCGCTCTCTTTCACAAGATCCAGGCAAGAGGCCTGTTCATTGACGGTTGGAGGGCGACCGAGTAGCAACTCGAAGCAGCGTTGAATGGCAATCTCTGGATGGTCACTTGTGTCCTGACGCGCTCTCTCAGCAATGAGCATTGATTGGCTAATGACAAAATCACTGTTCATGAGATTGAGAGCCTGTAAGGGTGTCGTTGAGACAGGGCGTTTGGCTCGAACTTGTCCACAGTCTGGAAAGTCGAATGCGGTAAACATTTGGTCGTCTACACGGCGCATGCGTTCCTGATAGATCATTCGCCGCCACGTATCTGAACCATGGTTATCGGTGACTTCCCATTGAGCATATCGTTTTTTTACGTTGTGGATACGATAGCTCCGCCCTCCGATGGTACGGTCCAACCTGTCCGATGCTTGTAAAATTGAGTCGCGGATGACTTCGGCTTCGATGCGTTTGGGTGGATATCTCCACAACAACTGTGACCCTGCATCCGCGGTGATTCCTTGCTTTCTTGGTCTGCTGGACTGGCGAAATGCATCCGACATGACCATCAAACGAATCATGTGCTTGATGGACCAAGGTCGTGCTTCGGAGTTTTTTGCCATGCGGGATTCAGGCTGCAAGAATTCGGCTGCCAGCCACTCAAGCAATCCGGAGTGTGTGGGCGGTGTACCGGCAGCACCGAAGTCGCTGGTGGTTGCGACAATACCACGGCCGAAAACGTGATGCCATATTCTATTGACGGCAACTCGAGGGATCAGTGGGTTTCCGGGGCTGATCAACCATTGAGCAAAAGCTACTCGCCGCTCTGGACCTGAGGCATGTGGCTGAAGATGAAGATCCCCATCGAGTTGTGATAATCCAGAAGGAAGCACTTCGTCACGAGGGTTCTCGGGGCTTCCCCGCATGAATATGTGTGTATTTACCGGTTGGATGAAACGAGCGACAAAACTTGGTTGCGGTCCCTCTTCATTGACAAGCGCGATCAGTTTTTGAAGTGTGTGCAACAAATCCTCACGGGATGCATGCGTCTTGTTCGTTTGATCAAATGCCATGGTGGACGCAATCTCTCTCCATTGATCATTTTCCGAAGGAATCTCAACACGGTAAGGCCCAATATTAAATTTATTGAGCCCTTCGAGGTAGGCTGTTTCGAAAAAATCCTCGCGATTGGTGCTGAGACGGATGCGTTCGATGTCCAATGGCTGCGTAAAGGTAAACTCTATCCAAGGTTTTTTCGCACTGCCAGCTGGTGCTTTTGCCCCCCAGGCCTGAGTTCCATACTTGCCATCGTTGACATTCTTCAGATCTGCACGCGGAACCGCCATTTCAGCAGGACTGAATGTTTGCGTGCCTTCGTCTGCGGCAGCCACATTCCGACCAGGATCTTTTGAGTCAAAGATCTCGATTTCGTCGAGCCTAACACCTCTCCAGTTGAATTTGATACGAACCTTCTGCGCAGTCACAGCAGGAAAATGCAGCTCCCTGTAACCTACCCAATCCTCTACCCAAGGACCCATCGGTTTTAGCTTCGCACGCACTTCTCGGATTTTTTCGTAGAGTGCTTGACCACGCAATTGGCGGGGATGACCTGCTGCTAATTCAGGGAATCTGCTGCCAAATTCGACATCCTGAAAAACAGCAGTCATGGCGTAGTAATCTCGAATCGAGATTGGATCAAATTTGTGATTGTGACATCGCGCACAACCGATGGTCAAACCGAGTGCTGAAGCCCCAACGGTTTGCATGATTTCATCCATGCGATCGGCTCGCGCCTGCCTTCGTGCGACTGGTTCCTGACCTACGGTGGCTATTGGAACATGAGGGCCAGCCACCAGAAACCCTGTTGCATCGCCTTGTTCCACCGAATCACCCGCGATTTGCTCGAACAGGAAGCGGTCATATGGCTTGTCTTCGTTCAGCGTGCGCACCACATAGTCACGATAAATCCATGCATTTTTACGGTACATATTGCTTTCACTGCCGTTTGTTTCTGCCCAGCGAATGACATCCAGCCAATGCTGTGCCCAACGTTCTCCGAAATGTGCTGACTTCAATAAACGATCGACGAGTAATGTATACGCCTGCTCACTATCTCGTTCGTAAGCTCTCAGGAAGGCC
>JBDQII010000309.1:0-6172 GCA_040264395.1 Verrucomicrobiota bacterium | reverse complement strand
AGAGTAGATCGACCTTTAGTAACAGGACACTTTTAAATTAAGATCACTCAAAGATTTACATTTTCAAGCATTCATTCTACCTCTGCAAGCGGATTTTAGTCTCACTTACCAGATGGCGTGCATCGCTCAGCATTGCAATTACTCTGTTTAAGCGTAAAGCCACACAAGAAAGCTGGTTTAAAGCAGATAACGCCAGGACGTTATCGATAAAGCTAGCACCCAAAACTTGAGTCTTTTTTTATCGATTTCATTAATTCACTCCCTAATGAGATAGAAAAATTGGAAAAATCTCATTCAGTTGGATGAAGCTGACGACTTGCTCCATTGTAAACCTCAAGGAAATTTACAACTTACCACAACATTGCTTGTATTTTTTTCCGCTGCCGCAGGGACATGGATCGTTACGCCCCACTTTAGGCCCAGTGCGAACCGGAGTTGCCTTGGCGATGGCCTCGTTGACCTCACTTACGACTTCGCTGCCCTTTTTATCTTTAATTTCCTGCTTTTCAAATGCTGTCGTTTCCTGATGGTGCGTTCGCTGGGGCAACTTGCTCAGGAATTGCTGAAAAGCCATCAAGCTGGATGCGCTTCTGAAAATATTGTGACAAATCTCAGTTTTGATATTCACCATGAGTTCGTCAAAGATCTTGAATGCTTCACTCTTGTATTCGATCAAAGGATCTCTTTGACCATAGGCACGGAGACCAATGCTGTTACGCAAACCATCCATGCTGTAGAGGTGCTCCTGCCAGAGCTTGTCGATCGCACCCAGGATGGTGAAGCGTTCCATCGATTTCAGAGCATCTTCATTTTCAACGCTGATTTTTAATTCGTAGGCCTTACGTACATTGTCTGAAACAAAGGCAGCGACAGCAAATTGCGCTGGACTCATGCCATCATATAAACTCCCTGAGACAGGCTCATCTTTGCCTGTCTCAGCGGCCTGAATAAGTTCTTCCTCGGGCATTCCCAGAGGGAAATTAAGATTTACCCAATCGAGAAGGGCACGTAGATTCCACTCACGAATGTCTTCGTTGGAAGATGAAAATTGGTGCACTTTTTGAACAGTGACCTCTTCCATGATATCCATCAACTGATCCTGAACATTGTTCGATTCAAGCACTTCATTGCGGAAACCGTAAATGACTTCACGCTGCTTGTTCATCACATCATCGTATTCCAATGTGCGTTTTCGAATTTGGAAATTGTGCTGCTCGACTCGCTTTTGAGCAGTCTCGATTGATCGGTTCAACAGCGGATGTTCCAACTCCTGACCTTCTTCAAGCCCCACTCGCTCCATGACTTTCACGATTCGGTCAGAGCCGAACAAACGCATGAGGTCATCCTCCAGCGAAATGAAGAAATGAGATGAACCAGGATCACCCTGACGCGCACAGCGACCTCGCAACTGCCGATCAATACGACGTGATTCATGCCTCTCCGTACCGATAACATGCAATCCCCCAAGGTCTGCAACTCCCTGGCCAAGTTTAATGTCTGTACCGCGACCTGCCATGTTGGTAGCAATCGTGACTCCGCCCCGCTGCCCCGCACGCGTGATGATTTCTGCTTCTTGCTGGTGGTATTTGGCATTTAGAACAGAGTGAATAATCCCCTCTTTTTTAAGCTGCTTTGAAATCAATTCGCTTACTTCAACGGATATCGTTCCAACCAGAATAGGACGACCTTTTTGGTGGATTTCTTTAATTTCCAGGGCTGCCGCCTGGTATTTTTCACGACGGGTTTTGTAGACGGAATCGTTCGAATCCTTTCGAGCAACGGGCCGGTTGGTAGGGATAACCAATACTCCTAATTTGTAGATGTCAAGAAATTCACTTGCTTCGGTCTCTGCAGTACCCGTCATACCAGCGAGTTTGGTATACATGCGGAAGTAATTCTGGATGGTGATGGTAGCGTAAGTTTGAGTTTCACGCTTGATTTCAACCCCCTCTTTAGCTTCCACCGCCTGATGCAACCCATCGCTCCAGCGGCGTCCTGTCATCATACGTCCCGTATTTTCGTCGACGATGACAACTTCGTTGTTTTGCACAACGTATTGAACATCCTTTTGGTAGAGGCAATACGCCTTGAGCAACTGAGAGATGGTATGGATGCGTTGCGCTTTCTTCTCAAAGTCTCCCTGCACTTTTGTCTTAGCGTCCATGCGCTGCTTGACATCACGCGTTTGATCGGAATCTATTTCGTGATAAATCTCGGTCAAATCGGGCAGCACAAAGGCATCCTTGTCATCAGGACTCAGAAAGCCACGACCTTTTTCGGTCAAATCAGCGTCGTGACTTTTTTCATCCATCGCAAAAAACAACTCCTCTTTCTGAGCGTAGAGTTGTTTTTTGGTCTGGTCGGTGTGCAGGGTCGACTCAGCCTTGTTCATCAGACGGATATTATCCGGATTTTCCAAAATCCTTAAGAGTCGATCTGACTTCGGTTGCCCAAGCTTGGATTTGTAAAGGAGCAGCCCCAGCTCATCTTGGAGCTCTTCCTTAGTTTCTGCGGCAGCACCCTCTTCTGAATTCAACTTCTCGAGCACATCCTCGGCACCCTTGAGGAACTGATCGCAAAGTTTCTGCTGACGGGTCACCAATGATTGGATCGCCGGTTTAATCTGATCGTAGCTGTGATCATTGTTGACCACTGCAGGACCACTGATGATCAGGGGTGTTCTAGCTTCATCCACCAGAATGGAATCAACTTCATCAACAATTGCAAAGTAATGACTCCGTTGAACCTGTTCATCCACACTGGTCGCCATCCCGTTGTCACGCAGGTAGTCAAAACCAAATTCAGAGTTGGTCCCGTAGGTGATGTCACAGTTGTATTGCTCACGACGCAGGGCAGGTGGTTGGTCATGCACGATACAGCCGACACTCAAGCCAAGGAACTTGTAGACTGCTCCCATCCAGTCGCTGTCGCGCGCGGCAAGGTAATCATTTACAGTCACCACATGCACTCCTCGACAGGTGAGCGCATTGAGATACACTGGCAAGGTTCCAACGAGTGTTTTACCCTCACCTGTGGCCATTTCAGCAATTTTGCCCGTGTGCAGGGCCATCCCGCCAATAAGCTGCACGTCGAAAGGAATCATATCCCAACGAATGGGGTGCCCGCGAACGATAACATCTTGCCCACAGAGACGACGACAGACGCTCTTCACCACAGCAAAGGCCTCAGGCATTATTTCCTCAAGCTCCTTCGCGAGCTGATCATTGTCCTGAATTTTGGAAAGCTTTGCCTTCCAATCTGCGGTCTTCTGCCTGAGCTCGTCATCAGACGCATTCTCAAGGGACGTTTCGATCTCATTAATTTTTGGGACAAGCTGACTAAACTTGCGAACTTCGCGGTCATTAGATGTTCCAAAAATTTTCTTAAAAAGTGATTTTACCGTTCCAATCATTGGGTTGAATAAAGCGTATTTGCATCAATTGCGCCTAGCTCGAGGAACTGGCAACAAGCGGTTAAAAGTAGGTGATAGACAAGTTTGCGTCAAAGCATTTAAGAAATTTGAACAGCCACAGAACATGATCTTGTCAATACACCAAGCCATTCACGTTGCATGCCCTTGCTCGGGATGGAACCAACAGGCCTGATCTGGACATTCGGCAGACACTGGAAAGGGGAAGTGAAAATGGCCAACAAAACCATGATACTCGTTAAAATGCTGACTGAAGTATATTTCGACTTCAATGGGATTCCCTGGCAATGGAATCAGGCA
Organism: Verrucomicrobiota bacterium; assembly: GCA_040264395.1. Classification (GTDB taxonomy): domain Bacteria; phylum Verrucomicrobiota; class Verrucomicrobiia; order Limisphaerales; family AAA164-E04; genus AAA164-E04. The sequence continues at coordinate 2,442 of JBDQII010000309.1, read as the reverse complement.
GGGCCAGACGCACCCGCTACACGTGCGTCTGAACGCGAAGATGAAAACGATCGGCAAACATGAGGCCTGATTCTGGGACTGGAGATTAATTGCTTCTTTTATTGCTGATAAAGTTCCATGGATTCATGAATCACCTCCTCGGCTGCTTGAAGTTTACCGTGGGATTTGAGATGTTCCGCTTTCGCACGCAAATCAGCGACTTTCTTTTCATTTCGTGCAGATACGCTTTTCGGTTCGATTATTCATCATGCTCATTGGCTTGTAGAGCGAGATTTGAACCGTTAAACAAGGAGAAGGCGGCCATTAGAGTGGATTTGTAGAAGTTATTCATGCTATTCATGCTTTTTTTGCTATTTGAGGTTATGTCAGATTAAGCTCCGACTGCGATGCTCCGGGGCGTGTTCAAAAGGAAGGTAATTTTTTAGAATATGTTCAAAAACTCAAACGATTCTGTTGAAAAAGGCGAGCATATCTCCCAAAGAAAAGAACTGCTTAGATTATCTCAAAACACTAAAAATAAAGAGGTTAAGGATAATCAAAGGCTAGAGCAATCAAGAGAAATCGTCCAGAAAATAAGACATCATCCATGTTGGAATGAGTCAGAGTCGTTACTTGGGTTCATGCCGATGAGAGATGAGCCGGACATCTTCCCATTGCTTCAGGATATACTGAAGCGTGGCAAAAAACTCTATCTGCCACAATATCAGTCGGAATCCAAAACCTACAGCCCGGTGCTCATCCGGGATTTAAAATACGATTTAATTCCAGGAAAATTCGGAATTCTTGAACCGAATCCCAGATGCTCAATCGTGAATACGTCACACATGGACTTGACCTTAATACCGGGTTTGGCGTTTGATAGTCACGGATGGCGTCTGGGCAGGGGAAAAGGTTTTTATGACCGATTGCTGGCAAAGCTCGATGGTGTCCGTTTTGGAGTCGCCTTGAATCACCAATGGTTGGAGTCGGTTCCTCACGAAACTTTGGATCAGAAAATGGATTGGATCATCACTCCATCGATCGTGGCGAAAGCCTTTGATTGAGGGGTGACCGTGTCATGTTATTTGCCGTTTGGAATTCGGGATCACTGCTTGGACTTGCGGTAGGTTCACTCTTGGGTTGCATATGCTGCTATTTCTGGACTCAACGCCAGCAGCGGATATGTCAACAAGACAGGGCATCACTTTTGCAGCAAGCAAAGGTCGATGCTGATGATTTGCTTTCCAGTGCGAAAGAAAGTGCCGAATCCAAGACTCTGGCGATGAAAGCAAAAGCCGAAGATGAGATCAAAAGCCTCCGCTCCGAAGCCACCCAAAAAGAAACCCGGCTCAATGAGCGTGAATCATTGATCAATCGTCAACTTGAAGGCCTGGTGAAACAGGAGCAAATGCTCCAAAGTCAGCATTCCAGTATTATCGACCAACAGGAACGCCTGAAAGACCAGGAATCCACACTCAAGGACCAGATGACTCAGGGCAGGGAAAAACTGGAGGCAATCGCAAGGCTCAGCGAGACCGAAGCACGCGAGATCCTTCTGAAAGAAGTTGAACATACAAGTCTGAAAGATGCTCAAGAACTGAGTCGGCATATCATGGAGGACGCCAGGCGGGATGCAGAAACGGAAGCTCGCAAAATAATCAGCTTGGCAATTCAAAGATACGCGGGCGAGCACACATTTGATTGCACTACATCGACGGTGGCTCTGACTGGGGATGAGTTGAAAGGCAGGATTATTGGGCGTGAAGGACGAAATATACGTGCCTTCGAAGCGGCCACGGGCGTTACAGTACTCATTGATGATACTCCCAATGCGGTAGTTTTATCAGCATTTGATCCCGTTCGCAGGGAAATCGCCAGGGAGGCCATGAGTCGCTTGATTGCCGATGGTCGCATCCATCCATCCAGAATCGAAGAGGTGGTTCACAAGGTTCAGGAAGAAATTGAAGAAACCGTCGTTCGACTCGGTGAGGAGGCCACATATCGAACTGGGATTCCGCCATTGCACCCTGAAATCACCAAAACACTGGGGAGGCTCCACTTCCGTAATAGTTTTTCACAAAATGTGCTCAATCACTCAGTCGAAGTCGCACACCTCACCGGTCTGATGGCTATCGAGCTGGGTATCGACGTCACGGATGCCAAAAAATCAGGTTTATTGCACGACATTGGCAAAGCCATTAACCATGAGATGGAAGGCTCACATGCCATCATTGGAGCCGATTATATCCGTAACCACGGAGAAAAAGATCCTGTGACTAACGCAGTCGCAGCCCATCATGATGAAGTTCCACACACATCGGTATATGGAATTCTCGTGAGTGCTGCAGATGCGATCAGCGCCTCCAGGCCTGGCGCTCGATCGGAAAGCATGACCACCTACATTCAGCGACTTCAAAACCTTGAGGATATTGGAAAATCTTTTGATGGTGTCGAAAAATGCTT
>JBDQII010000308.1:0-6179 GCA_040264395.1 Verrucomicrobiota bacterium | reverse complement strand
GGGCCAGCATAGGCCGGATGACCGTTGATCTGGCGCGGCTTGTGCTCATTGATATTGAAGTCACAATAGTTGGCGATGAAGAGGTCCAGATGACCGTCTCCGTCTATATCCAGAAAGCTTGCTCCGGCTCCCACCTGATTTCCATTGCCGACACCTGCAGTCAAGGTGACATCTGTGAATGTGCCATCTCCATTGTTTCGATAAAGAATATCCGGTCCAAAATTTGAAAGGAAGACATCAGGGAAACCATCGTTGTTATAATCCCCGACACAGACACCTAGATGATAGCTGGTGTCATTCAGACCCGCGTTTGTGGTTCGGTCGCTAAACTTCCAGTCTCCCTGATTTTGGTAAAGCGCATTGCGTGCCTCATGCGTTCCGCCACGGGAACCGGGTAGGGGAGAACCATTGAGGAACAGGATGTCTGTTTTTCCATCCAGATCATAGTCGAAGGTTGCGACACCGGAGGCAACGCTTTCCACGATGAAACGTTTTTTTCCTTCGCTCCCGTCCGTGTGTATGAAGGTGATTCCTGTTTCACCAGTGACGTCCTTGAATTGAATAGGGGAAGGTGGGCTTGCCGCCTGCAACAGGCATATTCCTCCCATAAATGCAAATATCGAGGGATTCAATAGGGTATTCATGGCTTTTTAATTGCTGAGCGATCATGCACCAGACCTTCTCCTTCTTTGATGATGTAGAGCTGGTCGGCGTCGAGGTCGCGAAGTATGTCAACGCCCCCTCCTATCCATTCCACTTTGATCTCGTCGATGTGAGTTTTGTGACCCAACCCAAAATGCAGTCGTTTTCCGAAGTCGCTTTGATAACTTCGTCCACTATGGGGTTCATCGATCTGTTGCAAGCTACCTGTTCTCACCTTCACTCGCGCCCCGATGCCGTCCCGGTTGCTGGTGGTTCCTTGCAATTGAATTTGCAACCAGTGGTTGCCCGTGACGGAGTCATTCCTGATGAGTGTAGGGGCACTCCGCGCATTCAGGATCACGGCATCAATATCCCCGTCATTGTCGAGGTCATCAAATGCGGCACCACGACTGCTCTTCACAGGGGAGAGTCCATCGCCAGATTGTTTTGAAATATTCACAAACTTCCCTTTTCCGGTATTTCGAAGGAGGATATTGGATGACGCATAGCGCATACTGGAGTCTATCTGCTCTGCATTGTCGATCAAATGTCCCGTCGCAATGAACAAATCTCGATGAGTGTCATTGTCAAAATCGATCATGCCCACGCCCCACTTGACATCTGCAAAAGCGTCCTTACCAGCGCCTGTTTCGCGCGCCACATCCTCAAAAAAAAGGCCCCTCTTACTCTGAAACAAGGTGGGTATCTGACGTTGGTAAGGCGTGATATAAACATCCATCCAACCGTCATGATTCCAATCCGCACACTCCACACCCATGGAGCCCTGCACATTTCCAAAGGCATCGTAAGCCAAGCCAAGCAAGGTGCCTTCTTCCCTGAAAGTGCCTTGGCCATCATTGCGCAGGACAAAATCAGGGCGGAGGTCGTTTCCTATAATGATGTCTGTGTCCCTGTCATTGTCCAGATCACAAGCAATGACGCCCATGCCCGCGCCTTTCAACGAGGCAATACCCGACTCCCGGCTGATATCGGAAAAAGTTCCGTCACCATTGTTTTTGTAAAAGGTGTTCGTGGTCGGCGGGTAATTCAAGGGGCCCACATAAGCCGGAAAACCATTCATCTGTGAGATATGATGCTTGTCGAAACTGAAGCCCACATACTGGGCAATAAACAAATCCAGATCGCCGTCTCCGTCCGCATCCAGAAAGCAGGCACCTGCGCCGACTTCCTCACCTTCGCTCAGGCCCGCTTTTACTGTGACATCGGTGAATGTGGAGTCACCGTTGTTTTGATAAAGGATATTGGGACCGAAATTATTCAGAAAGATGTCTAAGTCACCATCGTTGTCATAATCGCCGACACATACGCCGAGATGGTAACCCAAGTCGTTCAGGCCTGCCATTTTGGTGACATCCGTGAATTCCCAATGGCCTTCATTCCGGTAGAGTGCATTCCGAGGTTGAACAGGGGGAGTGGCTCCAGGCAGAGGTGCTCCGTTCAAAAAGAGAATATCTATCAGTCCATCTCCATCAAAATCAAAAGTGGCCAGTCCCGAGGCGACCGTTTCCACGATGTAGCGACGTCCTGAACTTCCGTCGGTGTGTATGAAATTAACCCCAGTTTGAGCGGTGACATCCTTGAGCTGAATGGCATGATGATCATTTGCCTTCAACGAAGTGGCATGGATCATCAAAAGTGCTGTCAGGCATCCCATGATTAAACAGAACGCCCATTTCCTGGCACTAGCGCTAGTCTTCGGGGTCAGAGCAATATTCATGGCTTGCGTTTTTGTGCCACTGCCTGTTCGAGTTGATTGCGAAGCTTCTGGTATTTCGTGTTGTCTGGACGAGAGGTAAGAGCCTGATCGATCGCCTTCAATGCTTCCTGCAGATGGCGGTTTTTGATGCAGGCTGCAGACAAAAGGTAATAACGGGCATGGTTAGGCTCCAGTGCTACAGCCCTTCGGGCGAGTTTCTCAGCTTCATTCAGATGCTGATTGGTGAGCATGTAAAGTTCTGCCAATGCGTGGTGCCCTGCTGCCCATGTTGGAGCCAGTGACACTGTCTTTTGGTAATTTGATTCTGCTTTGGTAGCTTGCCCCAGTCTCGTTTCCAGTCGGCCCAGAAAAAAATGATTCAGGGCATTTTCTGGTTGATCGGTGACGAGTCTTTCAAATGCCATGGCACCCTCCGTCAATTTTTTATGTTGCACGTGCACCGCCTCAAGAGCTGTTCGGCTTTTCAAGTCTTCTCTGGCGAGTGCAGCTGACTGGTAAAAAAGATCTGCTGCCTCAGTGTAAGCCCCCTCTGATTGATGAATCTGACCTGCACCGAAGAGAGTGCGGGCGGTCGTGTCTCGTACTGCAGCTATTCCACACAGGGAGTCCGTTTGGGTGCTGCGATCGTTGAGATCTTTTCGATCGATTGATTCAAGTCGGACAAACGTATTTCGGAATTCCATCGCTTCCTCCACCTGGCCGAGCCTTTGGCACGCCGTGAACAGGCCGAAATAAGCCTGCGTATGATCAGGTACGAGTCTAGTTGTATGAACGAAACTTTCTTTTGCTCCTCGATAGTCACGGGCTTGCATGCGCGCCTGCCCCAACAAGTAAAAGCTCTCTGACAAAGGGCGAGAGGCCTTGGTGGCTTCGAGCAGGGTTTGAATGGATTTCTCGGTTTGACCGAGGTCCATTTGAGCGCGCGCCAAACGGTTCAGAAGTTTTGGGCTGGTTAATCCTTTGTTCCGGGCATCGAGGCAAAGTCGCACTGCTTCTTCAGGATTGCCTTTTTCATAGGCAATGCGCGTCAATATTTCGTGGGCTTCCAGAATGTTGTTATTCAAGGCAAGGCATTTTTTTAGGTGGATGCCCGCCATATCTGTTTGCCCCGTGTTGAAATAAGCGGAACCCAATAAAATGTGTGTCAATGCGTTTTCGGGATATTCTGCAGCGATAGATTGCGCCATGGCTACAGCATGCTCCTTTAGCTGACTAGCTTCTGATTCTTTTGATATTTTTTCTGCATCGGAGAAAGCTAATGGTGTCTGTGTCGTAATCTGGCTGAAACACATCATCTCACAAAGCCACAGGCCAGTAAGAAGTAGATACATTGCAATGTTGCTTCCAATCCTTGCATCACTTGTTTTCAAACGCATACGTTTTCTGATGGCGCCATGAAAATCAGTTGCAGCGCTTTCAGTTGCGTTGCTTATCCCGCTAACATTCATTTCCACAAAGGCATACTGGGTCGAATTTAGGAAGGACAACTCTAGAAATCAGTTTCATTGGTGTCAAGCTGATGGCTCATACGGACCGCAAAGCGCAGCTGGCATCGGTTGTAACACGCATCAAGGAGATGATTCCTCTCTATTCCTCAAGGAATCGACGTTATCTCAGAGAGTCGTGGTCGTCCCACCTTTCTAGCCGGAAAGACGATACTTCTCCTTCATTGCGTGGGGGGCTGAATGGGTGGACTGACGTTCCCGGTGTGTGGTGAATGACTCGAAATAACCCCCAACGTTACTAAACTTGATCGCACGGAGACTGGACTTCACTTTTTTCCTTTTGCCCGCCATTGCTGAGGCTTGCTTCAAACCCACATTCATTCACAGGAGTATTTATTGCTTGATTGTTGCAAGCATCTGTGCGCGTAATTAAACAACCCCTAACATAGGCAACGCAAACCTACATGCACATACATGTATCTTTGCGTGCTTTCGTTAACGTAAAATTAAGGTAACAAATAATCGATATGAATAAAATACATCAATATCTGCGCAGGCTGAGGTGGGCGATCGTCGTCTCCTTGCTGCCAGTTCTCAATATGGGTGTTCAAGGGCAGGACTTGAACAATGGGCTCGTGGCTCTATGGAGTTTCGATGACAAGAATTTTCAGGATTCTGTAGGTGAGTTCCATGGTGAAGAAATGGGAACAGATCCTATAGAATTTACAACAGGTCGTCCGGGATTTGGGCAGGCATTGGCGCTTGATGGTGTCGATCAATACGTTCAAATCGTTGGGGGAGATGCTTCTGACCTTAGCTTTGAGGGTGGAAGCATGTCTGTTTCTGCTTGGTTCCGCATAGGTGCCTTCGACAAGAGTTGGCAGGCACTGATTGCCAAAGGTGAAGGCAACAGATGGCGTGTCCACAGACGCGGTGGCGAGCCTGGACTTGCTCATGCCGGTGGTGTCGGAGAAGGTGGTGCAGGTGATCCTCTTGACTTGGATGTTTGGCATCATTTGGTCGCCGTTTCGGATGCTGATGCCGAAGAATTCGGTACGCGTCTTTACGTCAACGGTGAAATTTACTCTGAAAACGCTTCAACTCCTTCCCTGGGTGAAAATGACAAATACGTCATGATTGGTGGAAATCCGGATACGGGTAACCGCACATGGAATGGTGACATTGATGATATTGCCATATGGGATCGCGTGCTCTCAGAAGCTGAAGTAGCAGCTATTTTTTCAGGCGGCCCATTGGGTGAGCCTGCGGCTGATTCAGATGGTGATGGTATGTCGGACAGCTGGGAAGAATCATGGGGATTTGATCCAAACGATCCAAGTGATGCCGATCAAGATGCCGATGGAGATGGAGATACCAATCTCGTTGAATCCCAGTTGGGTACCGATCCTACTGATACGACAGATCCTTTCTTGGTATCCATGGAAGGAAACTGTGACATGACCACAGTGACGCTGACTTTTTCTGAAAATCTTGACGAAGCAGTAGCCGGTGATGCCGGTAATTACTCTTTTGAGCCTGCCTTAGACATCACTGCGGTGACGGTCAAAAAGAAAACAGTGACATTGACCACTGCAACCCAAGCTGCTGGTGCGCATCATGTATTGAGCATCAATAACTTGGTCGACCTCTCAAAAAATAGTATTCCTGCGAATACTTCCGCAGACCTCTACACTTGCGTGGAGGTCACTGAAGGCGCACTTCGCTTCGAAGCCTGGTTTGGCATCGGCGGTGCATCCATCGACGGTTTGCAGGACGAGAGAGTTCCTCTGCCCGGGACAAATGGCGGCGACACACCAGACTTGGTGAGTGCCGTTTATTCATTCAACACGCGAGATGCTTTCCCTGACAACAGCAACGATAATTATGCTGCTCGCATGTATGGTTTCATTACTCCCGAAGAAAGTGGAAGTTACCATTTCTTTACGCGCAGTGATGACGCCTCAGAGTTGTTCCTAAGTACGGATGACAAACCTGCCAATTCTGTCTGGTTGACCGAAGAGTTGGATTGCTGTGATGCATTCCAGGAGCCAGGCATAGATGATACGACGACCTTTGAACCTATCAGCTTGGTTGCGGGAAAAAGGTATTACATCGAGTTCCGCTACAAAGAAGGCGGCGGTGGTGACTGGGGTGAAGTTGCATGGCGCAAGGAAGGTGATGATACTCCAGCTAGCGCATTGAGACCTATCACAGGTGGTTTTCTATCCACTTCAACCCCCGTATTGGCTCCTGCTAACGGTGCCTTTACTGCTCGCACCCCCAACGGGAGAAATGCAAATCCCAATGCATCCATTTCAGTCAGTCACCGTTCAGGCGTGGCGGAATGGACTCCT
>JBDQII010000307.1:0-6197 GCA_040264395.1 Verrucomicrobiota bacterium | reverse complement strand
TGGTCCAATTTTCATCAGCTAGGCAAAGCATGGTTTAATGTGTTGAAGTTGCTAAATAACCCCCCCCTGTATGGGTTGCATTCATTTCAGTCTCTGATGATCGGTTTCCATCGACTGATGAACATTGAGAGCCAGCTGATAGTTTGACCGAGCAACTTCAACACATTAAACCATGCTTTGCCTAGCTGATGAAAATTGGACCATATGAAGGATAACATCACTGTTCATGACTCTTTCCGTTATGAATTAATCCGCAAAATCGCTGAAGGCGGTATGGGGGTGGTCTATGAGGCGCGGCAATATGGAGCCCGTGATTTCACGAAAACAGTTGCTATCAAACTCATCAAGGAAGGCTTTCTTGATCAACCCATGTTTCTCAAGAATTTCATTGGAGAAGCAAAACTAGTTGCCAATTTGATACATACCAACATCGTCCAGACTTATCATTTAGGAGAGGCCAACGGTAAATGTTACATCGCCATGGAATATATCCGTGGAATGAATCTGGATCAGTTTCTTCAATTAATCGATGCAAATGGTCGCTCTCTCCCACCTGAATTGGCGGTCTTTATCGCTAGCCGAATTGCGAGGGGACTTGCTTACGCGCACCAAAAGGCAAGTTCGGATGGGACACCCTTAGATCTTGTGCACCGCGATGTCAGTTTGAAGAATGTCATGGTTGCCTACGAGGGAGATGTTAAGTTGACAGACTTCGGAATTGCGAAAGCTGGAGGTTATTTGATAGACAGGGAGGGCGAGGTGGCCGCTGGCAAAGCTGATTTCATGAGCCCAGAACAAGCCGCATTTGAGAAAACCGATGCTCGATCAGATCTGTTTTCGACAGGAATCGTACTGGCTTGTCTACTACTCGGACGCAACCCTTTTTCAGGAGAGAATGCCGCAGATTCCAGGCAAAACATCCTCAAAAAACCCATTCCCGATTTCCATAAGGAATCAACGATCATTACCGATGAACTGAACGGTATCCTGCAAAAGCTACTGCAAAGAAACATCACCAAGCGTTACGTATCGGCCGAGTCACTACTCCATGATCTCGAATATCATATTTACCGTCATGGATACGGCCCGACAAACGAAACACTGGGGAAATTTGTTCGTAGTTTGAAAGGTAACATTGACCCCTGTCCATCTTATGAAAGCCTCTAAACGTGTATGGGTCACCGGAGCTGGAGGGCTCATCGGCAACTACGTCGTGCAAACGGCCCCCACTGGTTACAGCCCGATTGGATTAACCCGTCAAGATCTGGATTTACTGGATCAGTCAGTGGTTGAGAACCGGTTTCGCACGGAAAACCCAGACGCGATCATTCATTGCGCCGCTATCAGCAGTAATCCCTTTTGTCAGGAACATCCTCAATTGGCGCAAAGGACCAATGTCGAAACCACTCAAATCCTTTCATCTTTTGCTCAATCAATTCCCTTTGTCTTCATTTCTTCGGACTTGGTGTTTGATGGCAAAAAAGGTGCCTATATTGAATCCGATTCACCCAACCCATTGAGTAAATACGGAGAGACCAAAGCTGAGGCGGAAATGCATGTGATGAAAAACAATCGACACACCATCATACGCACTTCGCTCAATGGAGGAAAGTCCCCCACCCGCAACCGGGGATTCAATGAACATCTGCAACAAACCATCAGAGCCGGAAAGACGATGACCTTGTTCACCGATGAATATCGAAGTCCGATCTCTGCCAAAGAAACCGCTCGCGCTCTGTGGGAAATCCTGGAACAGAACCTGACAGGCATCCTACACCTTGCTGGGGCGGAACGTTTGTCCAGATTCAACATTGGCCGATTACTGGCCGATCATTGGCAGGAGGGCAGCGATCAGATCCTTGCCGGTTCCCTGAACGATTACAAAGGGGCTCCAAGAGCAGCAGATACTTCTCTTTGCTGCGAGAAACTTCAAACTAATTTGAGCTTTCCACTCCCGCGCTTCAGCCAATGGTTGCAGGAAAACCCAACAGCACCTTTCTGAAATCTCCAGTGAAAAACGCAGCCCCGAATTCATATCGCGGAAGGATTGCCCCCACCCCCACAGGCCGCCTGCATGAGGGGCATGCAAAAACATTTTGGACGGCCCGCGAAAGAGTAATAGCTGCCGAAGGTCGTTTGATCCTGCGCATTGAAGACCTTGATCTGCCCAGATGTAAACCTGAGTTTGTGGAGGAATGCATCGAAGACCTGATCTGGTTCGGCTTCGATTGGCATGAAGGACCGGATAAGGCTGGGCAACATGCCCCTTATTATCAAAGCAAGAGAACGGACATTTACAGATCCGCTCTTGAGGTACTGATCAAAAAAGGTCACGTGTATCGATGCCACTGTTCACGCAAAGATATTGAACAAGCAGCAGGAGCCCCTCATGCGGCTGAAGATGAACTCATTTACCCGGGTACATGTCGCAGCAACCATGATCAGAAAAAAACCCCCTCTTCTCGCAATCAATACTGCTGGAGATTCAAAGTACCTGAGGGAATAAGCATTTGCTTCCAAGACGGCCGGCTTGGCATGTGCGAATTCAAGGCAGAAAAACATTTCGGTGATTTCGTAGTATGGCGGGCAGATAGTATCCCCTCCTACCAACTCGCAGTGACGGTTGACGACCATTTAATGAACATCAGCGAGGTCGTGAGAGGTGAGGATCTCATTATTTCCACAGCACGCCAGCTCTTGTTGTATGAGGCACTAGAATGGGAACCGCCTTCCTTTTACCACTGCCCTCTGGTGCTGGATGAAAAAGGGCAACGACTCGCCAAACGTCACCAATCCCTCAGTCTTCGAGCGCTCAGGCAATCAGAGAAAACTCCTGAACAAATTCGCGCAGGGTGGAACAAATGATTGCGAGCGAACAAAACATATTGGCCGCATGATACCTAGGTTTTAATGATCCGCCTGTATGGCGTTTCCTATTATTCTGGCACATCTTACTATTCTGCATCGGGGTCATTTGGTGGAGCGAAGATTGAGACATCCTGCAATAGACCACCTGTGAGACCTGAAATCAATTTTCATTGAAACTCGGGGCGATCCAGAACCTCCACTTTGTTTTCACGACTATTCCCACGGATTTCAGGAATGTACATGGCATGTCCTACTGCAGGCATCGCACTGAATTCCCCGGGAACTTCCGCCCTCATGGTATAACGGATTTCCCAAACACCTTCGGGGAGCTCATCAAGGAACAAGGCAATCCTGCGATCTCTCCATTCCTGATGAATGAAACGAGTTTTTCCGGTAAAACGCCACGCCCCAGCAGGATTCACTGAAGGGATTCCCTCAGACTCCAGACGTTCAATGCTTTTTTGCGACAATTGCCGGGCATACGCACGCCCACCACTACGAACTTCAACCGATTCCAATCCTGCTGGCTTTAAATCTTCAAACAATAAATACTCGTAGTGATTTCCGGACTCGAGCGTCAGCACGACTTCCACTCGATCACCACTTTGCAGCGCAGCACCTTCATGAATAGGAGTACGCTGGAGCACAGTTCCCTTGAGCAGTGTCGGAACTTCTTTTAAGAGGAAGTAATCTCTGCGAACAAAAAGTTCATTGCCTGCGGCAGGAATGGGTTCCTCAAGACCATACCATTCGGCCTCAACACTGTAATAGAGCGGAGACTTCCCGCCTGTCCTGATAATTCGAATGTCCGTGGTATCTTCAATCAAGGCATGAGGAATGATAAATCGACTGGGCGCCTTCAGAAGGTTCTGCTTCGTGACCCGCTCGGTGGCGACTAGTTTTTGACCTGCATGAATCTCATATTGTAGCACTGCATCAAGTTCACCACTCACTTTCAGATAATCGGTAAACGCCAAAATGGCCATCGACGTATCCCGCGTATTGGACCAATGAGATCCCCGGCGATTGTTGATCAACCATCGAACCACTGGTTCGATCAGGGCATGATCAGGGTCGATGGCCAACAAGGCCCTGAGGGCGGTCGAGGTTGCTTCGACGCCTCCTTCGGACCATCGGTAATAAATCCCATCTTCCCCCCAATGAGCCGTCGCAGGTACGCTACCGGACAAAGCTCCAGGCTGTAACCGCGATGGTGTGGAAGCAGCAGTTCGAATGACTCCATTTTCAAGATTACGAACCAGTGTCAAAGCGGCATCAGCTTTACCCGCATGATGCGCGCTCAATGCAAGTAAGGATCGACTGTAGGCATTCAATGCATCACGGCGCGACCACAAGTTTTTCCAGGCAACATGGATTGCTTTGGTTTGTTTTTCATTCAATGCTTCGACGCCCGAAACATGCAGGGCATGTAACATCCATGATTGCAGGTCCAATTGATTTTCGTAATCGACCAAGGTGGACGCCAGATAACTACTCCCTCTTTTCGAGATCGCTGCATCAAACGCCACACCCGCCTCCCGGCACAGACTTAATCCCCATACAACATACGCCGACATGAATGGATCCGATGCACCATCTTGCCACCATCCCCATCCACCATCTGCATGCTGCATATCGCTCAAGCGCTTGATACCTTTCTGAGTGACATTTTCAGTTTCGCTTAATGCTTCAAATCCGGTCCGATGAGTAGATTCAACAAGGGATGGGTCGACTGCGCCGAACTTACCTGGTTGCAGAGACTCTGTCGAAATCCCAAGTTCTTGCAGTGTTCGCTTTACAATCGCAGCAGGCAGGAAGCGACTCATGGTCTGTTCGGTGCACCCGTAAGGATAGTCGATCAAGTAGGGCAGCGCGTCCAACATGGTTACAGCCAGGCTTGGGGTTACCTGAACCGTTAATTGTGTTGTTCCAGCTTTGCGCTGTTCGGGAAAATCAACGGGGATGATGATTTCCTTTTGATATGACTTACCTGACCAGGCAAGGAATTGCTCCAATCCACGTTCAAATGCATTCAGTTTAACCTCAACCGCGTCGGAATCATCTGGAGTCAGGACAACAGCCTTGAGCTTGACCTCCCCTGGACTGAGAGCCGTGACATTGGCCCAATCAATGCGATGTTCACCATACGCTGGAATATTAACCGTTTGCTTGAGGTCACTGGACGCATGCCAGTGGAGCTGATCGGAAGCGATCGATACCTGCGCCCGAAAAGGTGCGTCTGTTTGATTGTTAACGATTGCTGAAAGAACCACCTTATCGCCCATCATCAGAAATCTTGGTGTCTGCAGACGAATCAAGAATGGACGCCGCGTCTCAAAACTCGCTGAGCCGCTGCCCACCTTGGTATCGTTGTTAATGGCGTGGGCGTCAATTTTCCAGCTCGTCAAGGAATCCGGCAATTCGAAACTGGCCAGCCCTTGACCGTTCATGTCGGTAAGAAGAGATGATTCCCAGAAAGCTGTTGCATCGAAATCATGACGCACGACCACGGCTGCTTCTGCCCTACCAGCGAACTCAGCATCTACTACCATGTCGGCTTGAGCATCCAGTGAACCGACTCCGTAGGCCATCGTTTTACGCATCCTCATAGCGCTTGGAGCCGTCTCGGCTACCAGTCCGTTACTCTCATCAAGAAGCCCAAAAGACAGCCTTGTGAAAGGTTCAACTCCGCTTGCTTGCGTGTCAAAAGTTTGAAGTCGCTGCTGGAAAAATGAAACTTCCTCATTGTATCGCTGAGGATCGATACCCAACTCGAGCCAAGATCGATACTGGGGTTCTGTAACGATCGATCCATTCTCAAGCTCAACCAACTTCTGAAAAGACCGCCAGTGCCCACCATGATGAGCTATCAGCGGTCTGGTATCTCCGTAGAACACTTCACGAGGATCGCCGGACAGGCTTTGCTGAATGTAAGTGATGGATTCGTCATAAACCGCAACTGCAACCTCCCCTTCCACGGGTTCACCTGAGTGATTGGTCACTTTTACTTTTAAACCGACTCTCTCCCGGGGGGCATACTGCGGCTTATCGGCGACCACCTCGACATTCAAAAATTCCTGCACCGGAGGCACCGTAATACGTTCGGTAGCCATGTGTATTTCATGATCACTCACCATCATCGCCTGAATATAAAAATTGGGAATGTGAGCAGGACTGATGTCAATCGGGACCATGCGCACCGTACCTTCCACATGAAGCACCCGGTGCTCAATCATCCGATTCGATCCAATGGTCAGGAGCACCCAGCGATCACTGGCTGGCACACTGATCATGACGGGAGTCGTTTGACCTGATTGAAAGGTGTCTTT
>JBDQII010000306.1:0-6225 GCA_040264395.1 Verrucomicrobiota bacterium | reverse complement strand
TTGAGCAATCCCCAGTCGGTAAATGCAGACCCCGGGGAAGAGCCTGGCATCGCCTTCGAATATTATGAGTTAGATAATCTTCGATCGTTACCAGACTTCGCCAATCTAGAACCCAAATTTAAGGGAGAACTGGATTCAGTATCTCTTAACCTGCCTCAAAAAGGCAGGAACTCTAATTATGCGGTAAGGTATTTCGGTCATATCAAAATACCTACAGCTGGGAAATACCGCTTTGGAACGGCGTCTGATGACGGTTCAGCCATTTTGATCAATGGCGATACCGTTGTGGATAACGACGGTATTCACGGTCGCAGGGTGCGCATGGGAGAAGTCGAGCTAAGCGCTGGCAATCATGATTTTGAAGTTCACTTTTTCAACGGAGGTGGGGGAAGCGAACTCAGGGTCTTTTGGGCAGGCCCCGGCATCGAAGGCCGACGCGGCAGCCCCATTCCAAAGGATGCACTCGTCCGGAATACAGGCAAACCAATGATTCCTCTTGGCACGCAGCCATTCACCCTGGACTCACAGAAAGCACGTATGGGTGCACAAATGTTCACAGCATTAAGGTGTGTTTCATGTCACCCCATGAATGACTGGAAGCCCATGCGCCCATCCACGCCATTGAACGATCTCAATTTGAATAATGCTGAGGGTTGTTTAGGCGATTCAATCCGCCGCGGAGCCCCTGATTATGAATTATCGGATAATCAACGTTCTGACATCATGGCGGCATTGAAATCACACGAAAAATCGCCCTCCCCCCTGACTCCTGCAGAAACCGTTCAAAGAACTCTCGCTTCATTCAATTGCTATGCCTGTCATGAACGCGATGGAATAGGTGGACCGTCAGATGAGGTTGCGTCAAAATATTTCAATACCGCCTTCGAGATTGATCTTGGTGAAGAGGGCAAGATACCGCCTTCGCTCAATCATGTCGGTGCCAAGTTAAAACCTGAGGCAATGGCAAGTATCCTGACTTCAGACAAATTTCATGTTCGTCATTACATGGCAACGAGAATGCCAGCCTTCCCTGAGCCCGTTGCCCAATCCTTCGTAAAAGCGGTTGGAGAGGTGGATGATCAGCCCGCATTTGCCAAAGAGTCCGATTTTTCCGAGGAAGCAGCGGGGATAGGCCAGAAATTCATCGGAGTCACTGGCCTTGCGTGCATCACTTGCCATCGAGTGGCTGGACAAGATTCACTGGCAATTCAAGGCATTGACTTATCGAGTGTTTATGACCGTATTCAACCGGGCTGGTTCAAAGCCTTCCTTTTGGATCCAGCTTCATTCAAGAAAGATACCCGCATGCCTCAATTTTGGCCTGAAGGTCAGTCCGCCTTCCAAGATATTCTAGGCGGTGATGCAGAGAAACAGATTGATTCGATCTGGTCCTATCTCTCACTCAAAAACTCAATGCCTTTTCCGGTAGGGATCGTACCCAAGGGCGTGATTGCAATGGAATTAGTTCCTGCGGATAAACCGATTGTGCATCGCACATTCATGAAAGACGTCGGTCCCCGTACCGTATTGACGGGCTTTCCTGAAAAATTGAATGTCGCCTATGACTTTAACGTCGTCCGTATGGCAAAAGTATGGCGTGGTCGTTTCTTCGATCATTCAGGGGTTCAGAGTGGCCGTACCGATACGTTTCTGGATGCATTGGGAACCGACGTTCTGGAATTACCCAGCGGCCCAGCATTCGCCTTTCTGGATGCTCCTCAGACTGCTTGGCCTCAACCTGAATTGACAAGCAGAAATACAGGGGGACAATTCAAGGGTTATTCTCTGGACCAGGAAACAGATCGCCCCATATTCAAGTATCAGCTTGAAACGGCCAGTATTGAGGAAGCACCTGCGCCGGTGATTCAACCAGGAGGGGCAATCCTGAAGCGCACCTTCAAGATAAAAGCAGATAGCGCATCCAGTGGACTGCATTTTCTTGCGGCTGAGGGAGACGAAGTGGAGCAATTGTCCAACGACCGATTTCGAGTGGGCGACAATTATGAAGTTCAAATCAAAGGTTCCTTTCCATTGAAACCCATCATTCGAGTTCAGGGAGAGAAAACTCAGGTATTGATCCCTGTTCCATTGGATCAAGGCGAAGCGTCAGTGGAACAATTCATTGAATGGTAAAAGGGAAAACAACATGCAAAAATCAAAACCAGCTTTAAATACGAAGACGATTATGGGAACTCATTGGAAGCCTGGAGTGACAGGTAAATTAGGAGCACTTGTGCTTGCCGGTCTATTCGCGTTTAGCCTTACCCAAGAAGCCGAGGAATCCGATTATTATCAAATCGAGACCTTTTCTACGGAAGAGCTGCCAATGGAGGTAGGAGCAATGACATTGATGTCAGATGGAAACCTACTTGTTGGCACACGCCGAGGGGATGTCTATGTGCTTGAAAACCCATATGGGGATCCCGCTTCCGCGGTCTTTCGGCCATGGGCCAGAGGACTTGCACAGCCTTTGGGTTTCCTTGAGCACAACGGATGGATCTATACCGCGCAACGTGGAGAACTGACACGCATCAAGGACAGCAATGGCGATGGGAAGGCGGATATCTTTGAAACAGTGTGCGATGCATGGGACATATCCGGCAACTACCATGAGTACAACTTTGGTCCAAGAATGGACAAAGAAGGATTTATGTGGGTCACTCTCAATAAACCCTTTGGTGGACAACCTTATGCTGACCCTGAAGTCAAACAGGCACATTGGCGTGGCTGGGCTGTAAGAGTCAATCCAGAGACAGGTGAAATGTTTCCGATGGCAGCAGGACTCAGGTCTCCGGCCGGAGTAGAAGACAGCCCTTGGGGGGATATTTTTTACACGGATAACCAGGGCGAATGGTGTAACGCCTCCAAATTGTCACATTTGGAATTCGGTGATTACCATGGACACCCTTGGGGGCTGCCTACCCAAAAACTTGCTGGGGCTCCTTTCGAAACGATGCCCCAGCCTATCTCAGGAACGTTCATGAAGGATATGCACCAACAAATCCCTCAATTCAAAATGCCTGCGGTTTGGTTTCCTTACGATAAAATGGGTAAAAGCCCGAGCGGTTTGAGATGGGATTTGACCGACGGAAAGTTTGGTCCCTATGCAGGGCAGTTGTTTGTGGCTGATCAACACCACGCCACAGTGATGCGGGTCAATCTTGAAAATGTTGATGGTCACTGGCAAGGGGCATGTTTCCCATTTCGTGAAGGTTTTCAATGCGGTATTATCCGAATCTGTTTCGGCAGTGATGCATCTCTGTTTGTCGGTATGTCGAATGCCGGCTGGGGAGGAAGAGGAAATCGACCCTGGGGTTTGCAACGTTTGAAATGGACTGGGAAAATACCTTTTGAAGTCCACGAAATGAAGGCACAACCCGATGGATTCAAGCTAACCTTCACCGAACCTGTCAACCCGGAGGCAGCTGCCAATTT
This sequence comes from Verrucomicrobiota bacterium, assembly GCA_040264395.1. Classification (GTDB taxonomy): domain Bacteria; phylum Verrucomicrobiota; class Verrucomicrobiia; order Limisphaerales; family AAA164-E04; genus AAA164-E04. The sequence goes on along the minus strand of JBDQII010000306.1, from coordinate 2,790 downwards.
GGATTCCTACAAAATGGAAAGTTACACTTACCGATTGGAGAGCCGTTACGGTGGACCCGAAGACGACAAGAAGGAAGTCAAAATCACCCAAGCCCAGGTCTCAAAGGACGGCATGAGCGTGCGCATAAAAATAGATCCAATCCGAGCTGGCTATGTACATGAACTTCATATGGAGGGATTGACCAACAACAAGGGAGATTCTCTGCTACATGACGAAGCATATTACACACTGGTGAACATTCCGACTGACGCACACCTTTGAGTCGAATTTGCGCTCTCAGATTTTCAGCAATTCATTCAACAAATGCTCAGGCCGATCAGCTTCCATGTTGACCGGCCTGTTTTTTGTTTGGTGCCTGAACCACGTACGCTGACGCTTGGCAAATTGCCAGGTTTTTGTTTTGATCGATTGAATCATCGTATCACGTGAAGCCTTACCCTCCAGGTATTCAATGATTTGAGGGTATCCAATAGCCTGACTTGCGGTGCTGTTTCCCTTCAACCCCGAATCGATGAGCCGCTGAGTTTCTTGAATCCATCCAGACTTCATCATCACTTCCACCCGTTCGTCGATACGATTGCGCAGTGATGAAGAAGAATGTTCCAGAACCCAAAACCGAGAGGCGTCGACAAGATCAGAGCGTTTCCAATCGGTCTTGAATGAAGTGAATGATGCACCGGTGATCCGCACTACTTCTAAAGCCCGCACCAATCTTCGTTTGTTATGGGGATCGATACTCTTTGCCGTTAGGGGATCCCTCTCTTTCAGCTCTGAAAAGAGGTCTTCAACCGGCATGATTTCCAGTGCGCTCCTGATATTCGGGTCGGAGGGAGGGCCATTGCCCACTCCATGAATCAGGGCTTGAAAATAAAAGCCCGTGCCGCCGCAAAAAACAATCCCACGCCCCCGCTGGTGAACCTTCTCGGCTTCCAACAAAGCTTGCCTGCGAAACTTGGTGACATCGTATGATTCGTGAATTTCCGCTAGATCGAGCATATGATGCGGGATACGTGACCGTTCATCGACCGAAGGCTTGGCGGTGCCAACATCCATCCCCCGATAGACCTGCATTGAATCCACCGAGATGATTTCACAACCCATTCTTTCAGCAAGTTTGAGGGCAAGCTGACTTTTCCCAGATGCCGTAGGCCCAGCAATCCAAAACGCTGATCTTAACAATGAATCCAAATTGGAGGATTGCTTCGCCATGGCGCCTGACATGCGTCTCAAGGTTCAAGGTCCAGTTCAGATTGCTTGGGTGGAGCAGAAGAAATCACAGGTATGGATTTCGATTCATTATCTTTTTGCAAGGTGATGATAAAAAGAAAACCAACACCAACACATATGGCCGAATCGGCAACATTAAACGCTGGAAAACCAATCTCTCCACCGGCTTTTCGATAGGTAAAGAAATAGATGAAATCGACGACGTGGCCAATCCTGAATCGATCAATCAGATTCCCGATGATGCCCCCGAACATCAAACCAAGTGCCACTTGACCTATCAAACGATGAGCTTCAAAATGCTTACGCGAAAAGAAAAGAATCACTAGAGCGACCAGAGCAATGCCCGCAAGCACGAGGTTATTGTCTCGAAACATACTCCATGCAGCACCGGTATTACCCCAATGAACGAGCCGGAAAAAGCCAGCAATCCATTCCCGTTGTTCTCCAAGTTTTAAATGTTCCATTACCATGAACTTGGTCGATTGATCAGTCAAAATGACTGCGAGGGCAATGAATAATAGACGAAGAAACGGAGATTTCATGGTTAGATCAAAGGCCTTATTACAGCTCAGCCAGTTCCATAGCTTGAGTTAAAGCCAATCGAATATCTTGTTGTTCGGCTTTGGTTGTGATTTTTTTACCCTCTTCATTTTGAATATAGAAGCTATCGATTGCAGCACCTTTTTCAGTGAGGATTTTTGCGTAAGATAAATCAATGTTTAATTCCGCAAAAACCTTGGAAACAATGTATAGCAAACCTACCCTGTCTTCAGTTTCAATTTCAACAATCGTGCGACGGGGCATGCGCTCATTATCAAAAGTGATCTTAGTGGGAATGGAATCTCGTTCGACCGCCTGATACAGCGGCGGAGTCTGAGAAGCTTTGTCAACAAGTATGTCTAGATCCGTCGCTTCGTTCAGAACGTCTTTGATGATATTACTAAATTTGTCGCATTTGATTTTTTTCACCAGACTTCCTGTGCCAGCATCGACAACCTCGAAACTATCAATGACAATCCCATCTTTTCTGGAAAAGATGCGTGCACTCAGTATGTTTAATCCAGCAGCCGTCAATGCTCCTGTAAATTTCGTAAAGATCGCATGACGATCCCAGGTACAGAGTTCTACCGTGGAAAATCCGCGATCACGCTGATGACGCCACTTTACGATGGGCTCCAGCGCGCGATCTTGCCTACTCACTTGCCGCCACATGAAACGATGCGCCAGATGCATATCCTCAACCATTAAATTGCGAGGACGGTTTCTGAAATATCGAGGAGGCATATTCTCAACATGAGCCTCAATTTCATCGTCTTTTATGCTGGGTTTGAGTTGACTTCTCAGCCATGCCTTGACTTCCTTTTTCTCGCCTTCAAATTCACCCGCATCAACCGCCTTACCAGCCAATGTATGGCTCGTGCGATCATAAAGAGTCCAAAGAAGAGATTCTTTAAAGCCTGTCCACAAGGCATCGCTGGTGCCCATAGAATCGGAAAAGGTCAGCAATGTAAGCATGTTGAGGCGCTCTTGATTACCGATAACTTCGGCGAATGCTTGTATTT
>JBDQII010000305.1:0-6240 GCA_040264395.1 Verrucomicrobiota bacterium | reverse complement strand
TTTTCTTCTGACAATGGCCCCTGGATTCGTTTCCAGGATACAGTGGAACATCCCAAATATGGGGAAGCGCGCGCGCTTCCCCATATTTGGGATGTTCCACTGTATCCTGGAAACGAATCCAGGGGCCATTGTCAGAAGAAAAGATGATGAGTGTATTCTCCCTCAACCCGGCATCTTTCAACGCATTCCTGATTCGACCGACACCCTCATCTATTTCCGCCATCACATCTCCAAGAAGGCCGCGCCGGGATTGCCCTGCAAACATATCGCTCGCGTGGATACCTAGGTGAGGCATGTTGTAAGGAATATAAGCAAGGAAGGGATCTTTTTTGTTTCTCTCGATGAAGGAGAGAGCCGCTTCAGTACAGCGTCCTGTCAAGGAGGCACACACATCATGTTTGGAGGGTAAATCTCTGGTGATGACACGATATCCATCGACAGGGTCTGTGCCGTCTGGATCAGATTGCATCAGCATCGCGTTGACGTAGTCATGCGAAACGTTCGTACCGATCCACTCATCAAAGCCGTGAGCCAAAGGAAGCGTGTCTTTGGAAAAAAGATTTTTTTGATTCGGGGAGCCAAGGTGCCATTTCCCAAAAATTCCCGTTTTGTAACCCTGTTTCTTCAAGGCCTCCGGAAGTGTCGTTTCCTCAGGGTGCAAGTAACGCTTTGAAGACGGACCAATCACCCAGGTGCCCAGCCCTGAGCGACCTGGATAACGCCCAGTCATGAGTGAATACCGAGAGGCACTGCAGGCAGGAGAGGTCACATAAAACTGAGTAAAATTCAATCCTTCCCGAACCAGGCGAGTGATCTGGGGGGTCTGAATGGTCGGGTTGCCATTGTGCGAGTAGTCGCCATAGCCAGAGTCATCAAGGAAGAAGATCACGAAATTAGGTTTGTCCCCCGCTTCTCTGGCCCCCACGACTTGCTTGCTCGATAAAATGCCCGCACACAGAAGTATGATGATCAGGGATAATCCCGATTCAATCCGAGTGCGCAGAAGGATGTCATTACCGTTGAGAAATGTTTTCATAATTTAAATTGAGTATTGGCTGCTCACGCTCTGATCCACATCAACCGGAGAGCTTTGTCAGTTTCGCTTGAACACCTCATGCCGGCGGTTTCCTCCTGATATCAAATACGCCATTAAATCCATGAGTTCATCCTGATTCATCCCGTTGACAGTCCCCGGGGGCATCAGGGAAATCTGCGAAGGTTTGATCTCCACAACATCTGAGGCAGGGATTTTCTGAACATCACCAAAATTAAATGGATTCGAAGCAAGGGCGATCTCGGTTTCGTTTTTGAAGATGATCCGCCCGTAGCGGGAAGATCCATTTTTCAATGTCACCGTACTGGCCTGGTATTGTTCCGATATGGAATGACTCGGCTCGCAAATCGAAACGAGGATATCACGTATGGAATATCGATTCCCAACAGACCCCAGGTCCGGCCCTGAATATCCACCCGAGCCCTGAAATCGATGACACGCCACACAACGCCCTGCAGAGAACATGGCCTTGCCGTTCTGATAATCCCGTCCGCTCAGTTCCCCTTCAAAATGCTGCATTGCCTTGTCCGTTTTCCATGCGATCGACGGCCCTTTGGGAGTTGGAAGCTGACTGAGATCCACCCCTTCGATATCCCCGAGAAGCCAGGACACGGAGGTGGCAACTTCTGGTGCAAGATGTTGGATGGCATCCTCTCGTATCGCCCGCATGTAGCCTGCAAAACTCTTTCCTCCACTCTTCCTGAGTGTTTCATTCATCCAGGAAAAAAAGTATTTCCGATCCGCAAGAGTCCAACCGTTCTGAACGCGCCGCAGTGAGTATGCATATTGAATATTTTGACTGTTGGGCGTGTTGGCCATTGTATCCAGAATCTCCTTGCCATACTCGTGACGGGACAACATTTCCTTGTCATAATCGAGGGCTCTGGTCTCTGTTGTTTTCATCAAGGAGATCGTCTTTTTGACAACCGAAGGTGCATCCAGATAGGAAAGGACCCGACACAACTCGGTGTTCACTTGTTCATCGTCTAACGGAAAGAATGAGTCCAGATTTCCGATGACCGCATTGATCAGTTCTGGTGCAGGCTGATTCAACCGACTGAAGCAAAGGGAATAAGCTCTGAGAAGGGCAAGTTGGTCCGATGCAACGAGTGAATCAAATGGGATTTGATTGAGCTTCTTCAAAATACGATGAGACAAGGACGGATCACCATGACGACAAAGAGCAATGGACGCATGGATCAAGGCTCTTTGATCCTCTTCCCTCAGCACGCGTTCCTGCCACAAACTCACCGGTTGATTCTCAATGGCCAGACGTGCGGCGTATCGAATATTTCGATCCGGATGAGACAAATGAGGCCAGGCCCTGGTGATGGCTTGATTGCCGGCATGCGGGTTCCCGTGAAAAACCTCCAACGAATGGCGCAGGTCCCTAAGATTTTGATTAGCTACCAGCCTTTTTTCTACCCCTTTTTGTGGAGGACCTACATACCGTATTCGGTAAAGCTTGGAGTCCGTATTACGCCCTCCCACAAGAAAATACATGTGACCATCGGGCCCGAAACGCATGGCTGAAATATTCAGTGGCTGCCCATTGAGAAACTCTGTTTTGGTGCCCACATAACTCGAGCCATCCTCCTCCATGTCGATCAGATAAATAGAACCGAAAGTCCAGTCGCATATGAACAGTTTATCCTGATACGGGGCGGGAAAATTTGAGTGATGACCAAAACTGATTCCAGTAGGCGAACCGGGGCCGATGTTGATCACGGCACCATTGCTGTCCGCAAAATACTCGGGCCAATTCGCAGAGCCCGGGCGCCAACCAAACTCACTGGCCGATGTCACGTGGTTCACACGTGTTGGGCGATACCACGGAGTTCCCACATCAAACTCCAGATCAGAATCATAAGTGAACAATTCCCCTTCCCGGTTGACGGCGATATCCACGGCGTTTCTGAAACCTGATGCCACCATCACCCAATCCTTGCCATCGGGTGAAATACGACAAATCCATCCCGCCGGAGGTTGTATTCCAACCGCATGCCCCATCGCATCGGGCATTTCCTGAAGCAAGGAATCCGTTTCCCAAACAGCAGGCTGAAGACTGGGGATCCCCGGAGGCAGAGGAGTATGATTCCCTGTCACCAGATACAATCCCTCACCATCTTCTGTCTTGATGATGGAATGAGCAGAGTGCTCGTATCCAACACCCAACTGTTTCAGCAGCGTGAATTCATCAAAGGTATCATCTCCATCGGTATCCCTGATCCGGTAAAACCCCTTCATGGAGGACATGTAGAGACTATCAAATGCATATAGAAATCCCAGTGCTCCGCCCACACGACGTCTCCCCCAGTTGATGGGAAGGTATGGGAAGCCCTCGAGATGCTCAACACGAACTCCCGCCCCCTCGGTTTCCGTCAATGTGAGCCTGAACACCCCTTTGTCATCCTGATCTGATACGATGAGTCTGCCTCTGGGGTCAAATGCCATGGCCACCCATGAACCTTGCGATGCGGGCACGTCATAGAGAAGTTCAGCATCAAATCCTGAGGGCAAATTGATCTGAGTATCTGCATCAAGGACAAGATGCTCGGCACTTGCCCTTGAATCGCAGAGCACAATGCAAACGGTAATCCACAAAATGACGTATTTCATCTGACTTTGCATGGGGTATGAAGAGTTCAGGCGAGTATCGACAAATTAAGCATCGAAAGCAAATCAAGGATGATCAGAAATTTGATTTATGATTCAGGGGATTTAGGATAAGAATTCCCCGGGAAAGCGACTTTGACGGCCTGCTTCCGTGAGGATTCGTTTCAGCAAGATCAAAATGACAAGAATACAAGCTAACTTGACACTGCTGCTGGCCGGAGCCATTTGGGGTATGGGCTTTGTCGCTCAATCGAGCGCGATGGATGCTGTTGGCCCCTACACCTTCATTGCTTTGAGGTTCTTGATTGCCACACTCATTCTGATCCCTCTTGCATGGAAAGAATCCCGATCCACAGCCATCCCCTTGAGCAGAAAAAGCTGGCGAGGTTTTTGCTGGATCGGGTGCGTTCTATTCCTCGGTATGGCTTCACAACAAGTAGGGTTACTGACCACAACCGTGACCAACTCGGGTTTCCTTACAGGATTGTATGTGGTCATCACTCCCATATTGACCGTCTTGTTTCTGAGACAAAAGCCACATTTTATCATCTGGCCCGCCTCGGTGATCTCCACCATCGGCATTTATCTCATGAGCGGAGGTGATTTTGCCAAGCTGCAGACCGGAGATCTCTTGACCATCCTCTGCGCATTCTTCTGGGCCATTCAGGTGATCATGGTCGGAAACCTGAGTCGCCAGACGGCCCGTCCAATGACGTTGTCCGCGGTTCAATTTGGTGTATGTGCTCTTCTGGGATTCATCGGTGCCCTGTTGTTTGAATCGTTTGAACTCGATGCCATCCGCGCTGCCGCCAAGGAAATTCTTTATGCGGGGATCTTTTCCAGCGGTGTCGCATTTACACTACAGGCTGTCGCTCAGCGATATACGACTGGACCTCAGGCAGCCATTTTCTTATCATCAGAGGCACTCTTCGCGGGCCTGTTTGGCGCCGTCTTTCTGGGGGAACGAATCGGCGGGATTGGATACGTGGGGTGCGCCATGATCTTCCTGGCCATGATCCTGGTCGAGGTTGTTCCTGAGTGGATCAAAGTCAAGCAGCAACAAACTTGAACACCACCACATTCCACTCGAAATCACGCCAGGGTAAAAAAAGGCAGGTGAAACCACATCGCCCCCTTCATTGATTTAAAGCCGAAAACCGCTTGTTTGTATTGAAACACGGATCCGTATCACCCCATCCCTTTGCGCATCTCTGACACCGTCAAGGCGTCGAGGAACCGAGAAGAAAAATATTGAAATATTTTTGTCCAGTATTGAATAAATCGTTGGAGGGTTGATTTGCCTTGGCGAAAAACAGGATAAAAGACAGGATAACTGCAACCCTGAACAACACCTTGCATTCATTTGTTGTGCGGAGGTTTGACGCCTTTGATGGCGCTATGAATAACATGAAGACATATCACAAATCCCACTTAATCGCATTGACTGCACTTTGTCTGTTTTCCACAAGTGTCCGGTCTGAAGTTCGAGTGCCATCCATCATTGGAAACAACATGGTTCTTCAAAGAAACCAATCCAACCCCGTTTGGGGTTGGGCAGATCCCAGGGAGACCGTCACCGTGACTGTCCATGATCAGACGGTAAAAACTCGGGCTGGAGATGACGGATCATGGCGTGTCAGTGTGTCGGCGTTACCCACGGGAGGGCCATATGCAATGACCATTCGGGGAAAGAACACACTGAAATTTGAAAACATCCTTTCGGGGGAAGTCTGGATCTGCTCGGGCCAATCCAACATGCAATGGTCCATCAATGCATCCAATGACCCCGACCTCGAGAAATTGACCGCCCATTATCCTGAGATCAGGTTGATCTCCGTCCCACAAGTAGGCACTCAAGTGCCGATGGACGACTTCGAAGGGCAATGGGAAGAATGTTCCAGTAACACCTTAGGTAATTTTTCAGCCGTAGGTTACTTCTTTGGACGTCAGCTGCACAACACACTTAAGGTACCCATTGGTCTGATCAATAACGCCTGGGGAGGTTCCGCCGCCGAGGCATGGATCCGTCGCGATTTACTGGAAACTGATGCTCGCTATGCCCCTCTCATGGAGCGGTGGAAAAAAACGGAGGCCAATGAGAAGTTGAAAACACAGATCGCCGACTATGAGAAAGCGATGAAAGAATGGAAATGGAAGGCCATCGAGGCGCGCGCCAAAGGCGAAGCCACTCCAAAAAGGCCTAATCGTCCCAATAATCAGCTGTTTGGAAATCATCGACCCTCCAACATTTACAACGGAGTGCTGCACCCAACGATTGGTTATGGCATCAAAGGAGCCATCTGGTATCAGGGGGAAAGCAATGCAGGAAGGGCTTATCAATACCGTGATTTATTTCCTCTGATGATTCAGAATTGGCGCGACGTCTGGAATCAAGGTGATTTTCCGTTTTACTGGGTTCAGTTAGCCGATTTCAGATTGGAAAAGGATCTGCCGGCCGAGAGTGACTGGGCTGAGCTCAGGGAAGCGCAAACAATGACCATGAGCAAGCTAAACAACACAGGTGAAGCGGTCATCATTGACCTGGGAGAGGCTCAGGACATCCATCCAAA
>JBDQII010000304.1:0-6253 GCA_040264395.1 Verrucomicrobiota bacterium | reverse complement strand
TTTCGTTCAATGGGAGTTGATGCAAGGCAAATACGTCGTTCAGGTCCATCACAGCATCCCGCACTCCTGTCACAATGGGGCGCCATGAACCATTCTCGTTATCACCGATATGGACTGTATTACTCGGTTCCTGAAAAGCGGTTATTTTGGATGGACCCACTTGTTCAGTTCCGGTCGGATCATTGGGGCCGTTAAATTTCCAGGCATTGATCACATAGGTAATGATTTGTTTCTTTTTTGGATTTCTATTGGGGTAACTGGGACATTTATAGATGCGGATACCGCTAAAATTTTCGTCTGTGCCGCCTTCCGGCATATAGGGCATGTAGACAAGAAACCAAGGATACCCATTACCTCGGGGGATGTAGTCTTCATTCTCATCTGAATAAAGCATCATGGCCAACCCGGTTTGCTTGAGGTTATTGATACAGGCAATGGATTTCCCTTTCGCTTTTGCTTTACTAAGAGCAGGGAGCAACATGCCCGCCAAGATGGCAATAATAGCTATTACAACGAGTAATTCTATCAGGGTAAAAGCGTTACGATGTTTGCGAGGGATTCTTTTGCTTGTGTACGAGATATCTGTGTACGCATTCATAGAAATGTCCTTTTGTTTCTCTAACAGGTGGTGGATTGATTTGTTTTAGCCTAATTCCAAGGCCATGTAGAGGAAAAAATACATTTTTATTCTCTCTAAAGAGGAGGCACTATTCCACTTTAAAAAATGTGACACGATAAACTTGCTTGAATGTGCGACCAGTTTTTCAAGCCTAGGCTCCCGTGACGCCCCTCATATCGATCCAACTTAGCTTGAGATTATTTGAAATGGTTTCAGGATTTCGATCGATTGTCCTTAGAGAGCTTGTTTTGAATCAGTGGTTCTCATGCCTTGATGATATTTTCAATTCTTCTATCGAAATGCCTGTATGGACTTTTTGGTTCTCACGTAGAGCGTTGTTTTATCAATGGCAGGCGTTGCATTGATGGTGGCCTTCAGGTTGCGTTGGCTGGTGACTTCAAATGAGTCACCCAGCTTGACGACCGAAATCAATCCTTGCTGGGATATACAGTAAAGATGGTTGTCAGCGATGATAGGCGATGCGGCGTATTGGCCCGGTGCATTCAGTCTTTCACGGTAAATCAATGCTCCATTTTCGCTGTTCACGCAGCTGAGCAAGCCTCCGGCCCGAACGAGGTAAATGCGTTTATCATGGTAAACAGGTGAAGGTATCTCAGGTATGCCGCGCCTCAATTCCCAGGCACTATGAGTTTGAGTGATATCCCCTCTGCCACCCGGCAGGATAGCTGCCAATAGGGGTCTTCCGCTTCCAACTTTCATGTCCGCGATGAATTCATCTCTGGTCCAAACACTATCTTTGTTTGTGTCACGCCAGTTGAAAAATTGAAGTTGTCGCTTCTTGCGTGCTTCGGCCTGGGCCGGGAGCGGGATGCCGAATCCAGGGTGTTCGACGGGTAGCTCCGGACGAAGTGGGATAGTGAAATGGCCTGAAATTTCACTTTTTGAAATTTGTTGGTCACCGTTGGTGTCAAAATTCAACGCCGCTTTCCAGAAGGGTTCGGGATCCAGTTTGAGGTCACCACCGCCGCCACGCATGGATGCGGAAGCGTATAATTTACCGTTGCCGGCAATGGGAACAGCGATGGTTTCTCTTGTGAACCCGTTGAAAAACCATTTTTCATGCCCGAGCCGAGGATCATACCCATAAATCCGTCCGTTCCCCATGACGACCAGATCGTGTTGCTCATCTTTTGTCCAGATCATGGGTGTTGACCAACTGCTTCGATTGTAGTGGCGGGGAGTTTCCCAGAGAACTCTGCCGTCAGATTTATCGTAGGCGACGACTCTTGAGCGACTCAACTGACTATCGGGAAGATTTCGGTCATCATCAAGAACCACGAAGAGCCTCTTCTCAAAAAGGATAGGTGACGTTGAAATACCATACAGAGTTTGAGGGGGAGAGATGGCCTTTTTCCAGATCAATGAACCTTCAAGATCGTAGCAAAACAGTCCGAATGAGCCGAAGTAAACATAGATATGCTTACCATCAGAGGCCGGTGTTGATGATGCGAGTGTGTTGGCCTCATGCACTTTTTCGAGCTTTGAAATATCGGCATCCTTCTGCCATTCAATGTTGCCACTCGCTCTGTCCAGAGCGAGAGTTCCCATCTTTTTGCCGGACTGGAAAGTGACTACAATCAAATGATCTGCAATGATGGGAGAAGAATGTCCATCAGGGATGTTCGTTTTCCAGGCTGGTTCTTGCGCATCTATGTAAACAGGGGGATGTGAGTCCGTTGCAACACCTGATCCGTTGGGGCCTCGAAACTGGTTCCAATCTGAAGTAAGTCCAATCGAACTGCATGCCAAGGAGGCAGCACATAAGTGCGTCCATCGTGTGGTTAATTGCTTGAGGAATGAATGCATCGGCATGGATGGTTGTAGGATGCGGCTTACAAAATCAAGTCGCATTCTCAGGGGTCAGAGGTTGCTGGGTGTGATGGATTTGTTTGTTGCCTCGGGGTTCACAGAGGCTCACAGATGTTATTGATGTGCCTTGTGTCCATTTTCGGGATCTCAGAGTTCACTCGGAACTGGTTTTTATCAGTTTCATTATTTTATTTCCTGCGATCTCCGTATCCTTTGTGGTGAGAATGATTAGCCTTCGAAAAGCAAATCATTGAGGTTCTTCGGTTGGATGTCTGCTGTCGTAGGTTTTCGCGCTTTCCCCGCGCCAGTAGGGAGAAGAGCCCCAGAGAGGCGGGGTGGGGAGTAAGGATTCCCATTCGCCTAATTGTTGGAAAAGTGAGTTGAAACGTTGACTGCGCTCAGGTGCTAAATCATTAGACTCTGCCGTGTCATTAGTCGGTTGAAAATATTGGGCGGGTCGGTGTGAAAGACGGATGAGTTTGTCGGGGCCATCCAGGATCGCCACTTGTCCCTGGAGTCTCCAGAAAAGTGTGCGATTTGGGACGGGAGTTTTTCCCTTAAAATAGGGTAACAAGTTGAAACCTTCATAGGCACCATGTTGAGCAATCAATCGCTGGCGATTCCGTTTGTCTTCATAATTACGAGGTGCGTTCAGAGGGAGTGGATTTGAATGAGCGGCAGCCATGAATGTCGGAAGGAGGTCCAGAGCTGAAGCTGGGGAATCATACCTTTCCCCCTCTGGTATGGTTGCTGGCCAGGACCAAATCATGGGGACTCGAATACCACCTTCCTTGAGGCAACCTTTGGCACCTGACAGGAGTCCATTCCAGCTCTTGTTGTTCGTCGCGCCCCCATTGTCCGAAAAGAAAACGATGAGCGTGTTTTCGAGTTCATCGTGATCTCTCAGCCATGTGGTCAACCGCCCCACACTGCGATCCAAACTGAACATCATGGCTGCATAGATACGCCGTTTTGGATCTTTGATATGATTAAATTCGGCGAGATCCGCTTGCGTTGCCTGCAAGGGGCTGTGGGGTGCGTTGTAGGACATGAAAAGAAACCACGGGGTGTCCGCGGGGTGTTGTTTCTCTATCCATCGCAATCCTTCATCTGTAAAATAATCGGTGAGGTAATCATTCGAAAAGGTGATGACAGGTTACCCGTTTTTTTCAATTGAGTGACGTTTGGCGTGAGTGGGAAAATACGTATGTGATCCCCCCTGCATGCCACAGAAAAAATCAAAACCACGTTCGTTTGGATGAAAGCCTTGACCTTTACCGAGGTGCCATTTCCCTATCAAAGCGGTGGCATATCCCGCGGCACGCAGGTGATCCCCCAAGGTGTGCTCACCGGGAGGGAGCCCAAGGAATTCGGAGCGGGTTGGGTATCGGTCGCTGCTCATGTTGAGATTTCCCTCGTAACCGAACCTGCGTGGATCCCTGCCAGTTATCAGTCCCGCTCGCGAGGGTGAGCATACAGGAGAGGCGACATAACCCTGGGAACAGAATATACCTGAACGGGCCAGATCATCCAGGTTTGGAGTTTTGAGTTGTTGGCTGCCGTTGAACTGCAGGTCCCCATAGCCCATGTCATCCGCAAGAATGAGGACTATGTTTGGTGTTTGAGCCTGAATGCCAAGACCAAGGAAAAAGCAAAGGACTGTCCATATTGATTTGAAAAAGTTTGTTACAGTCATGATGACATACTAAAAGATGAATCAATATTTACCATCCTTCATTCTGGACTCTTGATCTACAAGTGTTCAGTTTAATGAATCTCATGATAAAAGGCTCTGACAAATTTGAGATCACTCCAGCGATTTCAAAGCAAGAAAGATCAAATAAACGATTTAAATTCACACCAGCATGTTGTGAGTCGCCACAAGTGCTTAGTGCAGCTCAAATAGAGACATTCAATCGAGACGGCTTCATCACAGGGCTTCGATTGTTTTCCCCGGCAACCATCACGGAGATCCGTCAATATTTTGACAGGCTGTTGATGGCGACACTGCAGAGTGGTGGTTCCAGTTACTCTATCAGCACAGCACACCTGAAGCATGGAAGGGTTCATGATATTCTCAACCATACTCGTTTGGGAGAAATGATGCGCGATCTGATCGGGCCGAACCTAATTGGCTGGGGATCACACTTTTTCTGCAAAATGCCAAAAGATGGTAAAGCTGTTTCATGGCATCAGGACGTCAGTTATTGGCCGCTGTCGGACTCAAAAACAATAACCGCCTGGCTGGCTATTGATGATTCTGATCTTGAGAACGGCTGCATGGAGGTCATACCTGGATCGCATCGAAATGGGTTGCTCCACTGCCGCGAAAGCAAGCAAGAAGAAAATAATGTGCTGAATCAAACCATTGATTCTGAATTAGATTGGCCGGATCCGATTCCTCTTTGCCTTGAAGCAGGCGAAATCTCCATTCATTCAGACCTTTTGATTCATGGTTCCAAGCCCAACAAATCCCACCGTCGGCGATGTGGCTTAACTCTCCGTTATTGTCCGCCGGAAGTGAGGGCAGGTGAGAGCTGGAACAAGAAAGGTGTATGGGTCATCGGGGGGGACCCTGAAAACCACTGGTTTAACGTCAGTAGACCCACCGTGGATTAATGTTTCAGAGCGGGCAGGATATCTGAGAACATGGATTGCTTGTCCTTCAGGCCTGAGTTTCCTATTCTCAGTGCCTCAGATGAGTGAATTCTGTTTAATACATTCATGACCTTAAAAGATTCGACAGTATTGATTACCGGAGGCACGGGTTCTTTTGGAAGCCGTGTGGCAAGGCATTTATTGGACAAACATCCAAAGCAAATCCGCATTTTCAGTCGCGATGAAAAGAAACAATGGGAAATGCGGCGTCAATTTCCTGATTTTCGTTACATGCTTGGTGATGTCAGGGATCCATCAAGGCTGGCGGTTGCAATGGAAGGAGTTGATTTCGTCTTTCATGCGGCAGCTTTGAAGCAAGTGGGGTCCTGCGAAGATTACCCTTTCGAAGCAGTTCAAACCAATATCATTGGTTCCAACCAGGCTTGTCAGACGGCCAAGGCAGCTGGGGTTCGAACTTTTGTTGCTTTGAGCACGGATAAAGCTGTGAAGCCCGTCAACGCCATGGGAGTCAGTAAGGCGATGATGGAGAAAATCGTTTGCAGTCAGAATCAATTTGAAAATAAGACCACCTTTTGCTGTGTGCGATATGGTAACGTGATGGGAAGTCGTGGCTCGGTAATTCCCCTATTCAAGGAGCAGATTGATCAAGGGTTGCCATTGACTGTTACCGTACCGGAAATGACACGGTTTCTCATGACTCTGGATCAATCGGTTGATCTCGTTTTTCATGCGATGACTCAGGCAAAGGGAGGGGAAGTATTTGTCCGCAAAGCTCCTGCATGCACTGTCATGGATTTAGCAAACACCATGAGGCAGCGTATGGGAGTCCCGTTACACCCCATTGAATTTAGCGGCATACGGCCAGGAGAAAAGCTACATGAAATCCTGGTCAATGAGTATGAAATGCAACGAGTGACCGACGCGCCCGATTATTACACCATTCACCCCGAGTATCGACCTGTCTCCGCATTGACACCCAAACCGCTTGGTGAAGAATTCACCAGTCACAACACGCATCAATTACAAGCTGGAGTGGCTATTGATTCTATGCTCGAGGCGATGGGGAATCAGGAGACATATCATTGAGCGGAATGTCGGTCTCAAAACCATATTCACTGATTAAAAAGTGCCGGGCATGTCATGCTTCCTCGAATCAATTGATGGTGGGATTGGAAATGGACCCGA
>JBDQII010000303.1:0-6287 GCA_040264395.1 Verrucomicrobiota bacterium | reverse complement strand
CGAAGCGTTTGGTTTCGAATTGGAGAAAGAAAACGACGAGTTACGTCGCAAGTACATGCAGGCTTACCACGCTTGCATCACCTTCATCGATGCGCAGATCTCCCTGCTCTTTGATGCGCTAAAGCGCAACGGCCGCTGGGACGACACGATCATCATATTCACCTCAGACCACGGCTATCACCTGGGCGAGCACGCACAGTGGGGAAAGGTGACGCTGTTTGAGGAGTGTGCGCAGGTGCCAATGATCGTCCGCGTGCCCGGGCTGACAAAGGACGGGAGCAAGAGTAAGGCACTTGTAGAGCTGGTCGATATGTTCCCGACGCTTGCGGAATTGTGCGGCCTCAAAGGCCCGGACGAACTTCAGGGCAAAAGCCTTGTCCCCTTTCTCAAAGATCCGACCACCAAAGGTCGCTCCGCTGCATACACGGTGGTCAGCCGGGGAAAGACCCTGGGTCGATCGATCCGCACGCAACGTTGGCATTACGCAGAATGGGGCAGCGCGGATCAGGCCGAGCTGTATGACCTGATCAACGACCCGAACGAAGACAGCAACATGGCATCCAAGCCGCGTTTCGCCAAGCAACGTCGCCAGATGCACTTGCTGCTGGCCGATGCGCGCAAACGCGCCGAATGCAAACGCAGGTAAATCAAACCGCGAAAGAAATGACATGAAAAGACTAGGTCAATCGAAACACACCATGCCCCATTGTATCCGGCTGTTCCTCCTTCTGCTGCTCGCAATTGCTCCGCATGCTCATGCCGACCAATTGAAACGAAATTCTTCCGGAGGCAGGCCCAACATTATTATGTTCCTGATCGACGACCAAAACCCATCGAGCATCGCCGCCTATGGAGGTGATACTTACACTCCCAACCTAGACCGCATGGCGGAGGAAGGAATGAAATTCACTCGCGCCTACGTCAGCAGCTCGGTCTGTACTCCATCTCGATACAGCTTCCTGACCGGTCGGTTTGCTGGTAATTCGCATAGCAAACTTTACGCAGAAGCGGTGGGCGGCAAAGAAAATCAGGGGCTTCCCAATTTCAATGTCGCACTGGAACGCGACAAAACAAATGTCGGAAATGTTCTCCGTAAAGCCGGTTATACCACCGGGTTTGTTGGGAAATTTCACCTCACGTCCAGTTTGGATTTTCCGGAGTTTTATAAAGGGAAAAGCAAATGGATCAACATTCCCAAAGACGCGATTCCCAGGCCTGAAACATCGGCTCAGTTCAAACAAAACGAACGCTGGATGCGTCGTTACCTCAAAACGCTTGGCTTTTCCTGGGCGAAGAACGTCTACCCGGAAAATGTGCGGTCGCCCTATTCCATGCACAACCCAGAGTGGACGACGGTGGCAGCTCTGGAATTCATTGAAGAGAACAAGGACGGTCCCTTTTATCTTCATCTTTGCAGCACCCTGCTCCATGGCCCTGACAAATCTTGGCGAAAGTCCATGGACAACCCGCTCATCACCGGAGAGGGAGAGATTGAAAGCCTTCCAAAGGTCATGACACCTCGTGCAGAGCTTCTCAAAACAATCTCTGAAAAAGGATTCGATCCGAACAGCCATGTGGCAGGCGAAGCGTGGATCGACGATTCGCTTGGAGCGATTCTCCGGAAGCTCAAGGAACTCGAAATCGATGACAACACGCTGGTGATTTTTGCGCCGGATCACGGTCGCGAAGGCAAAGCATCCGTCTTTTCACATGGTAGTTGTCAAGTGCCCATGATCATGCGTTGGCCAAAAGGAATTCCAGCAGGGAAGGTATGTGAAGAACTCGTGCAGAACATCGACCTCGTCCCTACTTTCTTCGAACTGAGTGAAGTGGAGAAACCGAAATCATACCGGATCGATGGACAGAGTCTCACTCCTCTTTTTGAAAACGGAATAGCCAAAGATTGGCGGAATCATCTTTATCTTGAAATGGGAGCTGCACGGGCAACGGTCACAAAAGACTGGTCCTACATTGCCGTTCGCTACACCAAAGACCAGATCGCCGCCATCAAGAGAGCCACGCCGCACAACTTACCGAAAGCCATGTCCTATATTGGACGACTGGGCATCGGGGTTAGAGGAGCAGATCGCCCCGGCTTCTTTGACGAAGATCAACTCTATCATCTGAAGAGCGATCCGAAGGAAATGAAGAACCTTGCCTATGATATAGGTCAGATCACTCGCATGAAAGAAATGCGATATCTCATGCAGCATAACCTCGAAGTCATTGGTCGTCCCTTTGGAGAGTTCATTCCCGGAGGGAACGCAACCGAACCTGGCCAAATTGATGAGCAGATCGAAATCGTGAAACAACTCAAAATAAAAGGTAAAACAGTAACGGTGCCAGAAGCATTGAAGAAAGATCTGGGAGTTACCGATGAACCAACTTCAGGCAACAAAGCAAAAAGAAAAGCGAAACGCGAAGCGCGTAAGAAAGCTCGCGAAGAATCCAAATCAAACAATCAGAGACAATCGGATAAATAAGTCGTGAGGAGTTGTAGGCCCGAGACCGGTGCTTCTGCCTCCAACTGTTACAGGAGGCCTATTTCAGCCGCTCCACACGCTCCGCTTGAGAAGGTTGGATACTAATCAGACCAAAAACAGACCTTACAGCCATCTCCAACAAGGAGAATCCAAACTGCAAGGGGTTTAAATACCAACTACACCCTGGTATTGTAATATTACGCTTCATTGGTAATAAAACAGTATCGCAGCATATTAATTTGAAGCAGTTTGAGACATCCCACTCACCACACTCCAACTATTAAGGAAACTGCCAGGCTACAGGGCCGTGTTCGGAGTTAAGATCACTTTGAGAACAAGCTGCTTGCCGATAGTAATAATTGGGTTTTCCTCCCATACTTTTGTCTCGATAGACTTTGCAGGATGGAGGCATTTCCGATATTCATGAGGCGATTATTTAGTTACTTAATCCCTGATGCACTTGCCTGATCCCGCGGTTTAAGGGCTACTTGGAGAATTCACTCTCCAAGTCAACACGACATTGCCAGTGCGCCTTCGGACACTACGAATGAAGAAACTATTGACCTGAAAGGCAGCGCCACTCATTGTTGAAATTCACCATTCAACAGCTAGGAGCGATGTCCATGAATAGAAGAGATTTCACCAAAGTTAGTGGTATGACAGGTTTGGCCCTGGCATTCCCCGCCAGCCTTTACAAACTGTTCGCAGCTCATCCCGACAGCGAGCTACCCTACAAAATCTCACTGGCACAGTGGTCGCTACACAGAGCCTTTCGAAACAACGACAAAGATTCGAGGGACTTTGCTAAGATAGCCAAGGAGAGTTTCAACATCGAAGCTATCGAATACAGCAGCCAATTCCTGGCGGATCATGTGAGCGATAAAGCTTATATGAACGACCTCAACAGACGCGCCGATGATCATGGAGTAAAACAGCTTCTCATCATGTGCGACAACGAGGGCATGATCGGTGATCCCTCCGCCAGCAAAAGGACTCAGGCTATCGAAAATCACTATAAGTGGATCGAAGCAGCAAAGACGTTTGGATGCCACTCGATCCGTGTGAACGCTGGTTCTAGTGGCGACTACGGAGAGCAAATCAAACTCGCCGCCGATGGTCTTGCACGCCTCTCCACCTATGCAGCCGACCATGGTCTAAACGTGATTGTGGAAAATCACGGGGGGCTCTCGTCGAACGGAGCCTGGCTTGCTTCAGTGATGCGCAGGGTAAACCTCCGAAACTGTGGAACACTGCCAGACTTCGGAAACTTCAGAATTTCAAATGACGAAGTTTACGACCATTACAAGGGAGTTGAAGAGCTAATGCCCTTCGCATTCGCCGTCAGCGCCAAGTCTTACGACTTTAACAAACACGGCAATGATACCCACACAGACTATTACAAGATGATGAAGATCGTCATCAATTCTGGATACCGCGGTTATGTCGGTATCGAGTATGAGGGCAGAGAGATCCCAGAAATGGAAGGCATCAAAAGGACACAGGCCCTGCTCGTCAATGTTCGCAAAGTCCTTTCCTGAATCGGGGATTGGCTAAACCGGGTTTGCTATACTGGCAAAAAATGTGGCGGTTCCGTTCTCAACTGCAAAACTGCTGATCAGCCTGGGTATATAAGTTGGTTTCTAACTCATATTACCACTCAGCTTCTCAATGTAGAATCATGAGCAAACGGGATTTCGAAAAGGCAATCCTGAATTCTGAAGATTCGGAAACCCTCAACACCTCCTTCATCGAGCGGCTCAATCTGCGAAGCAGGTCCAAAATGATGATGGATTGACTCAGACAAGTTTTATAACGCATTTACTCAGGGAATGTCCCATCAACTTTGAAATCAATTGAAAAACTGCCCCCTTCTGAACAATGAATTTCCCCCGAAATACCTTGGTGCTTCTTTGGGCGCTCTGCTCCCTTGCTCAATCGCAGGCACAGCAAATGAATGTGGTGTTCATCCTGGTCGATGACTGGGGATGGACGGACGCCGGCGTACAGGGCAGCGACTACTTCGAAACCCCCAACATCGATCGTTTTGCCTCCCAAAGTCTGCGATTCACGCAGGCGTATTCAGCGTCACCCGTCTGCTCACCGACCCGGGCGGCGATCATGACGGGCAAGTCCCCCGCCCGCCTCGACATGACCATCTGGCATGAGGGTGCGCGCGATGGGGGGCCAAAGGAGAGAAAACTACTGAATGCCCATGCCAACCCGGACCTGCCGCGCGCGGAGTTCACGCTCGCCGAGTTCTTCAAACAAAAGCACTACGATACCGCTCATATCGGCAAATGGCACCTTGGACGCTCGGCCTTCTACCCAGAGACACAGGGTTATGACATCAATATTGGCGGCACTTACTGGGGCGCGCCTTCCACCTTCCATTTCCCATACAGGGGAACCTGGAGCAAGTGGGATCCAGAATACCGTTACGTGCCGGTCGGAATGGGCAAACCAGGCGATTACCTGACCGATAAGCTCACCGACCATGCCATCGACTTCATTGAACAAAACAAGAATAACGCCTTCTTCCTCAGCCTTTGGTTTCACACCGTCCACACCCCTATCGAGGCCAAACCCGAAGATATCGCCCGCTTCGAGGCAAAACAGCGAGGTTCCCGCCATCAGCACCCCGTCTATGCCGCCATGGTGGCCAGCCTGGACGCGAACGTCGGCCGTGTGCTGGAAAAACTTCACGCATTGAACCTCTCCGGGAACACCGTGGTCGTGCTCACCAGCGACAACGGCGGCGTTGACTTTCCATCAGGAAAGTCGGGCAATCAGGCCCCGACCAGCAATGCGCCGTTGAGATCGGGCAAGGGGACGCTTTACGAAGGTGGCATCCGCGTGCCCCTGATGATCCGATGGCCAGGTCGAACCGCCCCCGGATCGATCTGCGAAAGCCCCGTCACCTCCGAGGATTTTTTCCCCACACTTGCCGCTGGCCTGGCGCCCGACACGGAAAACCTGCCCGGGTTTGACGGCGTCAATATTCTGCCGTTGCTTGATGATCCAAAGACCTCGCCTTCTCGTGACACCCTTTACTGGCATTACCCTCACTACTACGAACGCATGACTCCCGCCAGCGCGATTCGAGACGGCGAATGGAAACTGATTCACTATTACGAAGACAATCGCGTCGAGCTTTACAACCTGACCCAAGACCCATCAGAACTGCAAGACCTTGCGATGAGGCACCCGATCAAAGCCAGCTCACTACGAACCAAACTCGACGCATGGAGGAATGAAACCGGAGCCAACGCACCCAGACCAAACCCCCGGCATCGATGATGGTGGAAAAACGTAGGATCTTAAATTATATGGATCAACAGTGTGCAAGGCTTATAAAAACACATGAAGACCTCGTTTGATGTCATTGTAGTCGGAATGGGAATTGTCGGAATGGCCCATGCGTATACGGCAGCCAAACAAGGTCTCCGTGTGCTGGTGGCGGATGTGGACCATCATGCTGCAGGGGTCAATGTCAGGAATTTAGGATTTATCACCGTGCCAGGCCAGAAGGAGGGGGAGGCTTGGCAATATGCCAGACGCTCGGCAGAGATCTGACGCTCCGTGGCTCGTGAAGCTGCCATCCATGTCGAACAAACCGGTGCATGCTTCGTGGCAAAGTGCGAAGAATCCTTGCATCTTTTGGAAGCCTATACCCAATCGAAAATGGGAGAGTCGTGCCGCATTCTTGAAACAGGCGGCGCTGGAGGAACTTTGCGGAGGAAGGAATTTCTCCAAAAGCCTGTCCTGAGCCTGCCAAAGGGCGATTGGACGTAATCAAGTGTCATT
>JBDQII010000302.1:0-6291 GCA_040264395.1 Verrucomicrobiota bacterium | reverse complement strand
CCATCACAAACACAATTGCCGGCAAAACCCGATGCCTGAATTCCAGCCAGCGCTTCCAAGCAGGAACACCAATAGGCTGGGAGGAGTCCTTCTTCATACCTCGGATTCCTCCTCGGATCTCAGGCCTGTCACCCGTGAGGCTCCTTCAATCTCCTTCAGTTCATCAAGAAGATCGTGCATGCGATCCGGATTCCTCAAGAGCAATCGATAGGAAAGGTCAGTGCCGGTTTGGGTTTGGTGTGTGCGTTGGCTTGCGCATACATAGCGCAATGCGTGGCGCCTCAAGAGGATATCTAATTCAGGTATTTGATTCAAATCCCTTGACCAATGCATATTCAGGATCATGTCGTAACGCTGTCTACTACCGAACCCGGTCAACCAGACATAAATAAGAATCCCGCAAATCAAAAGGCAACCGATTGTTGCTGTCAGGAATTTGTACGTTCCGCAGCCCATACCTATGACAATGACTCCGAGAATGTAGGTCGTGTCCAGAGTGTCCCTCAGGATATTTCTGAATCGAACGATTGCGAAGACTGCCATCAACCCGAAGGCATATACGATATTGTTGGACAGCACCATCATGACAAGCGCCACGATGACAGGCATGATCATCAATGATTGTACAAAAGTTCTGGAGTAGGACAATCCGGTATGGGTCATCATATAAACCCAGGCCACCAGATGGCCGCATAGAAATGACAGGAGCAGGCCCAGAGCCGTTAAATGCAAAGGCGTAGGCGATGTGGAGAAATCCGCGTTGAGAAACCATTCCATGTGCTTAGAATGCAGCGGCAATTGCACGTTCTCGACGTTTAAGGTGATCCTGTTGCTCCAGAATATTCCCCTGGTTGAGGTCCATCTGACTTGCGACCAGATCGGTGACTTGATCTTTACCCATAAGAGTGACCCCGTCCACGTATTTGGCTGCTCCGCATTGAGTCAAATCGAAAACTTCAACCAATTCGCGGAACCAGTTGGGAAAGCGGTCAGTGAATTTCAGTTCCAGAATGACCCAATCTCCAAAAACGAAAGTAGGGTTATTCATGGCGGTGTTGAGCTTGGCATCCGGATCGGGTTCACATCTCACCTGTCTGTCCAAAGTGACTCTAACAGCATTGTTGTCTGGTAAAATCCATGCTTCCCTGCGATAGGCCACATGAGAGACGGGCTGCGCCTGAAGTTGATTGATGTGCTCAGAGAATTCGTAAAGTGCTTCTTCCTGCAAGGGGGTGATATAGTCGATTGAATCTTGATTGGATACTTTCCTGTTTGCGGAAACCAATTCTTCGGCCGAGGGAATTTGACCTGAAATTACCGATTGCGCAGTTAATCGTGGAATTCCAACCCGTTTTTTGCTGATGATGTTATTCATCCGACGTTTGATTTCCAGAAAAACGGGTGTGTCCTCGCACTCGTTGTAAAATCGGATACGCAATTTGAAACGGTTTTTATCACCATTGATTGTGCTGTGATAAAGCGCCATCCCAGGTGAATCGAGATATAGACTGTGGACTGGGTAGGAGAGATCTGGTTGATCTAGACAATTATCGTCCACATCCAGATAACAACGCAGGAAATCCCGTATCGCCAGAGCTTTCTGCTCCTGTATCACGTATTTGAATTCATAACGCTGTTTTTGTAAATTGTCCTGCCCCATGATAATCATCCATTTCCACCGTCCATCTCCAGATCGGTCGTTCCATTCAGAGCTGCGACTCAAGGTACAAGCAGCTGGTCCTGGCGCATTTTGTCGCGCAATTGTAACATAATTCAATGACAAAAACCATTTTCCCTGACACTCCTCAGAGAACTAGGCCAAAAAGTTTTGTGTTTTTTTCAAGGTTTGATCTACTTTTTTGCGACATTGAAGTTATTAAAAAAACAAGCAATTTCGGTGCCAGACTGTGAGTGTGAAAGTTTTTTGATGTTAAGGTTCATTTCTGCACGCTAAAATGCTGATTCCAGAATACACAAGAGATCCTCTCTGCTTGGTTGAACTGGGTTGATGTCCAT
Organism: Verrucomicrobiota bacterium; assembly: GCA_040264395.1. Classification (GTDB taxonomy): domain Bacteria; phylum Verrucomicrobiota; class Verrucomicrobiia; order Limisphaerales; family AAA164-E04; genus AAA164-E04. The sequence continues at coordinate 4,275 of JBDQII010000302.1, read as the reverse complement.
CAGCCGCTTGATTTGAATCGATTTATCAGCGAAAGCGCACAATTGTTCGCGTTTCCCACCAATATCACGAATTTTCTCCGGAAGGCCCACATTCCTTTTGATTGATTCCACCTTTTCAATGGCTTTATCAGCAGCTCCTTCCAGCGACATGCCTTTGGTCTGGCATCCAAGAAATTCGGCAATTTGGGCAAATGCCTTGATCCTTGCTGGTTTGTTAAATCGCATCACGTAGGGCAAAAGTAACCCATTTCCCTGGCCGTGTGAGCAATGAAGTTCAACTCCTATCGGATATTCCAGTGCATGCACTACCGCTACAGCTCCATTTGAGAAAGCCAGACCAGCCAAAGTGGCAGCGAGTGACATTTGTTCTCGTGCTACTTTATCATCCGGGTTTTTAACTGCTTGTTCAAGGTTTTGCCCGATGAGTCGAATGGCTTTCTCCGCAAGAGCATCTGCCATTGGGTTCTTGCCCGGGTAGGGTAAATCCTCGCCATCAGCTGTGGAGAGATCTGTTGGTTGCCGGGCGGTAAAGGCCTCAATCGCGTGGGTCAAAGCATCCATCCCGCTTTCAGCGGTCACATGGCGCGGGCAAGTCATTGTGAGTTCCGGATCTACGATTGCCAGAGACGGACGCAGGTGCCTGCTGAGCGTGCTGACTTTGAGGCCGCTTTCAGTATCGGTAAGCACGGCTGCGTGTGAGACCTCGCTTCCCGTTCCCGAGGTGGTCGGTATGCACACCAACGGGGTAACCGGGCCCGGAATTTGGTCGAATCCGAAATAATCTTCAGGAGCTCCTCCATGGGCAAGCAGCAGGGCAGTCATCTTCGCCAAGTCCATATTGCTTCCGCCTCCGAGTCCGATGATGGTGTCAGGCTTGCATTCTTGAGCAACCTGAAAAGCCTTCATTGCTACTTCAAGAGAGGGTTCAGCCTCGCTTTCCTGAAACACGCAGGTGTCATTTGCTTTTTCGCCTGTTGCAGCGAGAACACGCTCTACGATACCTGCATTTGCCAGGTTTGTGTCCGTGATGATCAAAGGGCGTCTTCTTGATTCTTTTTGAATCTCGGCAGCAAGTTGATCAATGACCCCACCGCCAAACATCAGTTTGCCGGCAGAATAAAAATCCCAGTAACAGCGCATGGTGGATTGTCAGCGATTTTGTCTGGTGTGGAAATGGAGCCTCACGCCAGGATATCCTGCACCACATTACCCGCGATGTCGGTCAGTCGATAGTCTCTTCCTTGGAACCGGTAAGTCAGGCGCTTGTGATCCACACCAAAAAGTTGCAGCATCGTGGCATGTAAGTCGTGAACATGAAAGGGGCGGTCCACGGCTTTGTACCCCAGATCATCCGTATTACCATAGGAAATACCGCCTTGTACACCGCCGCCTGCCATGAACAGTGAAAATCCGCGAATATGGTGATCGCGCCCGCTGCCCTGAGCCATTGGTGTGCGACCAAATTCTCCGCCCCAGATGACAAGCGTGTCGTCCAACATACCACGTTGCTTGAGGTCTGTAATCAATGCAGCAGTCGATTGATCTACTTCTTTCGCAGTTGTCTGCATGTTGCCTTTGATGTTGCCGTGATGATCCCACCCGCGGTGGTAAAGGTGAATGAACCGCACACCTCGCTCTGCCAGTCGTCGCGTAAGAAGGCAATTAGAGGCAAAAGATCCGTCACCTGCTTCTGCTCCATACATGTCCAAAACATGCTGAGGCTCCTCTTTCAGCTCCATCAGCTCCGGGACGCTGGCTTGCATGCGGAAGGCCATTTCGTACTGGCTGATACGAGTGGCAATCTCCGGATCATTCACCACCGTATCTTTCTCCAGATTCAGGGCGTTAATGGCATTTACCAGGCGCCGTTGTTCGCTGTCTCTTACTCCTGGAGGAGCAGAAACGTAATGAACCGGGTCCCCGCTGGCATTGAACTGAACCCCTTGGAAATTACTTGGGAGAAAACCGCTATGCCACTGGCGTGATGAAATAGGTTGAGCCTGACCGCCTTTTCCGACTGAGCTCAAGACCACAAAACCCGGCAGGTTTTCCGTTTCATTGCCCAAACCATAAAGTAACCAAGAGCCCATACTGGGGCGTCCTGATACGGATGATCCTGTGTTGATGAAGGTATGCGCTGGATCATGGTTGATTTGTTCGGTATGAAAAGATTTGATTATGCACAATTCATCTGAAACTTCTCCAATCTTGGGAAAGAGGGAGCAGATCTCCTGACCAGACTGTCCGAATTTTTCAAAAGGATGCTGTGGACCCAGACAGTTTAATTTCTGACCTTGCAGCTGGGCGATAGGTTGTCCTCTGGTAATCGAGTCCGGCATGGGTTTTCCATCCATCTCCGCCAGCTTTGGCTTGTAGTCCAGAGTTTCAAGGTGGGAAGGTCCCCCAGCCATGCAAAGGTAGATGACTCGTTTGGCTTTTTGTGTGAAATGCAAAGGATCTACGATTCCGGGCCATGATGGTGCGCTGGGGTTGGTAGTCGATTCTCCATAAGTTTCCCAGGGCTTCAGATATTGATTGAGTGCAAGTGAACCGATGCCAACCGTGGATCGGCTTAGAAAACTGCGTCGTTGAATAGCCAGATTGAGAGGATTCATAAGATGGAAATGATGCTGGGTGTTTAATATCTTGTGATGGTTTCGTGCAGGTTGAACAAAGCGCGAGTCACAGCTGTCCAAGCCCCAAGCTCGGCAGGTGGACACTGTTTCCCTGCCTCATTCAGGCCTACCTTGACCAGTTCCAGACCACGCTCAGGCTCGCCCGAATATCCCTCTCGAGTTTCAATGAGTAATTGCTCCAATATCATCAACTCACGATGTGTGGGCTGACGTAGGACAACCGATTCGAAAGCTGATCGAATGCGTTGATGATCTGTGTTTGCAGAGGAACTTAAAATCCCTGCTGCGAAAGTTCTCGCCGCCTCTACGAAGGAAGGATCATTCAAAAGATTCAATGATTGTAAGGGCGTGTTTGATCGTGGCCTTTGTGCGGTGCACTCCTCACGTGTTGGAGCATCAAAAGCCTTGAGCATTGGATGTAAAAAGGTGCGCTGCCAGTGAGTGTAAAGCCCTCGTCGATATTGACTGTTACCTTTGTCATGCTTGTAGGTTCGCTTCGGGAAATTGAGTTGTGAGTAATATCCTGAGGGTTGATAAGGCCTGACGCTTGGGCCACCAATCTGCCTGACCAAAAGGCCGCTGATGTCGAGTGCCTGGTCACGGATCATCTCTGCATCCAATCGGTAACGGGTCTGACGTGCGAAAAGTTGATTGTATGGATCCATGGTCGCCAACGTTTTGCTCGGAGTAGATGTTTGACGATAGGTTTGCGAGTTAACGATCAATCGAACCATGTGCTTGATGTCCCATCCGCTGCGAACAAATTCGGAAGCCAGCCAATCCATCAGTTCGGGATGAGTGGGTGGTGTGCCTTGTGATCCTGAGTCCTCCATGACGCGCGCAAGGCCATAACCAAAATACAATTTCCACAGATGATTGACGAAGTTTCGAGCTGTCAAAGGATTTTGTTCTGACACGAGCCAGTTGGCCAGGTCCAATCTGGAAAGGCGTTCTTGTTTGGAGTTGAGCTTGTCATAATCCATGAAATCCGGAATTGCTGGTTTCACAACTGGACCGGAATCGTCCATCCAGTTACCGCGTGGAAGAATCCGCATGGGACGCGGCTCGACGGACAAGGAAACAAGCATGGTCGGGATATCCTTTTCCAATTTCTGAATACGGGATTTGGCCGCAGCTAACTGAAGTCTGGCAGGCTCAAGGATCGGAGATCGTCCGTAAAAATAGTCAGCAAGTTCTGCCGTTTCCTGAGTAGACCTCTCTTCCCATGGAATGGAAACCAACCGGTACACATTGTCAGGAATTCCCGTTTCCGAAAGAACTGGATTGGACACCGAAGTGGTGCTCAATCGAAACCGTCCTATCACATGTTTTTCATGTTTGCTCTGGTGCTCCAGGCGGGCTACCAGTGTGGCATCACGTTCAAGCAAAAGCGGCTCTTCGAGGGTGATCAAAAGTTGGCGGGTCTCCTTCCTGTTTTTTCCGTCCACGGCCCAACCTGTTTCGTCTTTGCCGTCTATTGCTTTCGACGCTTCGAAACTTCCCTGAGCGAAATCTGCCTGCGCACTCTCAAGTTTGACGGGTGTTTCACCGTCTTCGTTCTTGATCACCAATTCGAACTCGCTCAAAACAAAATTGCCGCCTCCCCTCGAGAGAGAGTTTTCGTCCATGGAAGGGTGTG
>JBDQII010000301.1:0-6342 GCA_040264395.1 Verrucomicrobiota bacterium | reverse complement strand
CTTGTGGGCATGATCGGTGTCATTTTATTAAGTAAGAAAACTTTGAGATAGGAACATATGATCGGACTAGAACATTACCTGATCGTAAGTGCGATCCTCTTCGGCCTGGGGCTGATGGGAGTCGTGATGCGAAGCAACCTGATCGTCATTTACATGGGTTTGGAACTCATGTTGAACGCGGGAAATCTGGCGCTGGTTTCCTTCTCCCGATTTACAAACACCGTGGATGGACAGGTCATGGTTTTTTTCGTGATCACGGTGGCAGCAGCAGAGGTTGCCGTCGGTTTGGCGTTGATCGTAGCTCTTTACCGCAAGCGGCAAATATCGGAAGTCGATGAACTGACCTCCTTGAAACTTTAAAATTTTGATCGATCAAGAAATGAGTGGAGCATTTATTCTGGCTTGGATGGTTCTGTTGTTGCCTCTGGTATCAACCGTACTAATTTCATGCTTTACCCTCAAGAATGACAAGCTCAGCGCTAGGATTTCCATTGGAGCCGTGCTGGCGGGATTCGTAATGAGCCTACTCATTTTCCTCAGCGCAAGGGAGGCGGGAGAATCCAACATTACCTGGATATCAATCGGAAACTTCCAAGCCACCTTGGGGGTCAAGCTGGATAACCTGAGTGCACTGATGCTATTGGTTGTCACCGGAGTGGGTTCATTGATCCACTGGTATTCTCAGGGGTACATGAAAGGGGACCGCTCTTACAGCCGCTATTTTGCCTGTCTGAGTTTGTTTACATTTTCGATGCTGGGTATCGTATTGGCTTCAAACTTCATGCAGATGTTCATCTTCTGGGAATTAGTAGGCGTTTCGAGCTACTTGCTGATTGGATTTTGGTATGAACGCCCAGCTGCTGCGGATGCCTCCAAGAAAGCTTTCCTGACGAATCGCATTGGCGATTTCGGATTTATCCTCGGTATCATTATGGTTTGGGCAGCAACAAGCTCTTTGAACTTTACTGAACTGAAGGGTATTTTCGAAGCCAATCCTGAAATCCTTGGAGCAACGGCAGGCATTGTAGGCGTGCTTTTATTCTGTGGAGCAGTCGGTAAGTCCGCACAGTTTCCATTGCATGTCTGGCTTCCAGACGCCATGGAGGGCCCTACCCCGGTCAGTGCTTTGATCCATGCCGCGACGATGGTTGCAGCGGGAGTTTTCATGCTTTGCCGGATCTTCTTTTTACTGAGTCCTGACGCCCTGCAAGTCATTGCTTGGACAGGTGGTATTACAGCACTGATGGCGGCCGTGATCGCGCTCCAGCAGAATGACATCAAACGCATCCTTGCCTATTCGACGCTTTCTCAACTGGGATACATGGTCATGGCAGTTGGAGTGCATGCGCCTGGAGCTGCAATGTTTCACTTGACGACACATGCGTTTTTCAAAGCCATGCTTTTCCTCGGAGCAGGATCCGTTATCCATACTCTTCACCATGAACAGGATATCTGGAAAATGGGTGGGTTGAAGGAAAAGATGCCGGCAACCTACAAGACATTCCTGATCGGCACTCTAGCGCTTTGTGGAGTACCTCCCTTGAGTGGTTTCTTCAGCAAGGATGGTATCCTGGCTGCTGCGGCAGACTTCAGGCATCATGGCAGCATGTTGCTTTTTGCTATTGGTGTGCTGGCAGCAGTCTTGACCACGCTTTACATGGCACGCCTTGTTCTCGTCGCATTTCACGGCAAACACCGTTCCGAGGCTGCCGATCACTCACATGAATCTCCCTCGGTGATGACCGGCCCCCTCTGGATCCTGGTTATTCCTACGTTGTTTGCCGGTTTTCTACCGATTGAGTCTGCAGTGAACCATGTAGCTGGTTTGAATCATGCAGGAGGGCACACTCAGGCGCCTCTCGCAATGGCCTTCAGCGTTCTGGCTTTGCTTATCGGTGGAAGTGTTGCTTGGTCGCTTTATTCGAAAGCTGAGTCTGATCCGATTGCAAATCGTCTGCATGGCTTATCCACTGCTTTGAAGAACAGACTTTATTTTGATGAAATATTCAACGGATTGATCTATGTCACTCACGAAGCTATTTCCAAGCTTGCTGAATGGGTAGATCGAATCCTTTTAAGCAGCTTCATCGTCAAAGGCTTGTCCAACGTAGTGGATGTCTTTGGTCGAGGTCTTCGATTGTTCCAAACTGGGAGCATTCATACTTACGCATTCCTGTTCGTGGTAGGCATCGCTTTGGTGATGTTTTTTGTAATGGGAGGAGTTCTGTAACACTCATGTCTATTTTAACCTTCATCCTGTTTTCACCCCTGCTCGGCGCCGGATTGGTTGCCTTGCTCCCTAAATCTGCAAAAGGGCTCATCCGTACGGTTGCGCTTGCATCGACGGCGTTCCCCTTGCTTTGTGCCATCCTCGCATTTTTGTCGTTCAACGGTGCTGAAGCAGGCCCTGGCGGTTACAAGTTTTACCAGAAGGTGGCGTGGGTCTCGGCCTTGGATATCAATTATCAGGTCGGTGCGGATGGCATCAATATCGGTTTGATCCTCATGGGTTCCATTGTCAGCTTTGCAGCAGTTTGCGTTTCTCGAAGTATTCAGGATCGTATGAAGGAATTTCATTTCCTCATGCTCATCATGATCGCGGGTATCATGGGTACCTTCATGTCCATCGACATTTTCTTCTTCTACTTTTTCCATGAGCTAGCACTGGTTCCCACCTTCATTATGATTGGTGTCTGGGGCCGTGGTAAGCACAAGGATTATGCCACCTATAAAATGACGCTTTACCTGACGCTGGGTGCCTTGGTAGCTCTAGTTGGTTTGGTGTTGTTGTACGTTCAGTCGGGTGCCAAAACCTTTGATTTGATCGCTCTTCAGGAGCAACTGCGCAACAACCCGATTTCAGCAGAATCTCAAACAACCATTTTCGGGTTCCTTTTGTTTGGCTTTGGCATCCTGGTTTCACTCTGGCCTTTTCACACCTGGGCGCCTGTTGGTTATGATGCAGCGCCAACCGCAACGGCCATGTTGCACGCGGGTGTCCTCAAGAAATTTGGTATTTACGGACTAATCAGGATAGCCCTTCCTCTCGTGCCTCAGGGTGCGCAGGCCTGGCTGGAAGTGCTCGCATGGCTGTGCTTGGGCAATATCCTTTATTGTGGTTGGGTCGCCATGCGCCAGAAAAACCTGAACAAGCTCATTGGTAATTCCAGCGTGGCTCACATGGGTTTTGTCTTTCTTGGCATTGCAAGCATGAACCTGATCGGGATCAGCGGTGCAGTACTGGTCATGATCGCGCATGGTTTTCTCGCCGCACTCTCTTTTGGACTGAGCGGATACCTTTACGACCAGAAGAAAACCTTGGACATGGATCAATACGGAGGTGCTCTCAGGCAGATGCCGTTCATGGGCAGTTTACTTGTCATGGCCATGATGGCTGGCTGCGGGTTACCCGGTTTCGCAAACTTTGCAGGGGAAATCACCGTTCTCTTCGGTGCCTGGAAGTCTCTACCATGGTTCGTAACTGGCACCGCCTGGGGAGCTTTGATCATTGGTGCTATATATGCACTCAGAGCAGTGAGGAAAATGTTGCACGGCTCTGTAGCAAACGACAAAGCACCTTTACAAGATGCCGCAAATTACTGGATCAAACTTCCCTATGTTCTTCTGGTTGCTTCACTGTTATTATTTGGAATTTTCCCTAGCCTCTTGACAGATAAAATTCGCACTTCCGTAGCGGAGGTGGTGAAGTCAATAGAAGCTGGCACTCAAGATAAACAAACCATTCTGGCTGGAGAATCTGTCAAAACAGAATCGGATATCCAATTGGCCGGGCAGGATTAAAACTTTAGATTGTATCCATTTTTGTCGATGAATATCGCAGCATCCATATTAGAAATAGCCGTGATCGGACTGGGCATCGCTGTCATGCTCGCTGATCTCTGGTTACCTCGAGAAAAGAAGATTTGGCTAGGATATGCAGCAGCCGCAGGTCTGGCGTTGATTCTGTTCGGCAGTTTCAGCATGTCCGGAAATCCCGCCACACTGGCTTTTGGCGACATGTACGTCCTTGACGCTTTCGCGCTTTTCTTCAAGCGCTTCTTCCTAATAGCTGCCATCCTGGTGATGATTGTATCAATCGAATATTCCCCTAAGTTCCAGACAGGCAAGGGAGAGTACTTTACTCTCGTGCTCTTTGCATTGGCCGGCATGATGTTTTCAGCCTCTGCAAATCATTTTGCTCTGTTATTTGTCTCCATGGAGTTAATGACCATCACCTTTTATGTCCTGACGAGTTTCCTTCGCAACCAGATTCTCTCGCTTGAAGCCGGTATCAAATACCTCATCCTGGGAGCACTTTCGTCGGGATTCCTTGTCTACGGAATCGCGCTTGTTTATGGGACAACCAGCACAATGGATTTTGCCACTTTGAGAGAAAAATCAGCTCTCATGACCGATAATCCACTCCTGCTTGTGGGACTACTGATGATCATCGGTGGTCTTGGATTCAAGATTGCTGCCTTCCCTTTTCAATTTTGGGCGCCTGATGTTTACCAGGGGTCGCCTTCATCAACGACCGCGTTTCTCGCGGTCGGCTCAAAAGCTGCCGGATTTGCTCTTCTGATGCGTTTACTTTTTGTGGCCGTCCCTGAAATCACCTTGCAATGGGAGAAACTGTTGATGGTTATTGCGGGTATCACCATTCTGTATGGCAACCTCGGCGCCCTTCCCCAGCGTAATTTGCAGCGTTTGCTGGGTTACTCAAGCATCGCAAACGCTGGCTACTTGATGATGGGGATAGCAGCCATGAGCGCCTCTGGTTCAACCGCCATCCTGTATTATCTGTATAGTTACATGTTCACGGTTATTGCTGCATTCTTGATCATTATTCTGGTCATGAAGCACACAGGCGCTGAGGACATTGTTCACCTCGCCAAGCTGCACGAACGTGCACCGGGTTTGGCTGGCGTCATGACCCTTTCAATGGTATCGCTGGCTGGCGTTCCCCCACTGGCAGGTTTCTTCGGCAAATTCTTGTTGTTTGAAGCAGTGATTGAACAAGCCTCCGTACAATCGAGTTATTATTTGCTGGCAGCCGTGGCCATCGTCGGAGTGGTGATTTCTTTGTATTATTACTTTGGCGTCATTCGTACGATCTACTGGGGGAAAGAACAAATGATTCCAGAAGATATCCAGATTTCCCCTGCTTCCAACGCCGCTCTTTGGGTCTGTAGTATAGTAATCATCTATCTAGGGATCATGCCTGAAAGATTGATGCAGGCTGCGACTGCTGCTGTGGAATCTTTGAAATTTTAGATATTGAGCAGATTGATTGAAAGCTGGCCGCAAGGATCATTCTTGCAACCTCCGCGATAGTCTCATCGAGAGACGAGTCACGAGCGCTTCATTTCCAGGTGCAATATTTTTGGTTTCTTTTTCAGCAGTTGAATGATCATACAATTCAACGAAACCATCCTTGTGGAGGATCATTCGGTGCGAGCCGTGACGAATTGTCCTGGCCCCACGGGTATAGGCAATGGCTGGATGACCGGGAGCATTTGGATCCTGCAATAGTGGTTTTAATGAGACTCCATTGGCAAAATCAGGCATCGGCAGATCCGTTAGTTCGCACAATGTAGGGAAAAGGTCTAATGTTTCTACCATGGATTGAGTCACTGCACCCGGCTGGTTGATGCCCGGATAGGACACGATCAATGGCGACCTGAGGGATTCTTCAAACAGAGCATGCTTCCCCCAAATTGAATGTTCTCCAAGATGCCACCCATGATCGCCCCATAGTATGACGATGGTGTTTTGAGATACGCTACTCTTTTCAAGCTGATTCAGGAGGCGTCCCACCTGCGCATCGGCATAGGTCACACAGGCGGCGTAATGCTTCCTGACCTCCATGGCAAAATCAACGTCCTTGTTGGGATTTCGCCCCCATCGATTGTATTTCATGAACTCACCTGACCCATGCCAGGTTGTTTTGCCCCTGGGTTTTTCGGGGTGAGGTGTGGGAGGTAATTCAACATGTTCATAAGGCGCTAGATACTTAGCCGGGGCTCCGAACGGAAGATGAGGACGCAGGATGCCCACCGCCAGAAAAAAAGGTTTGGACGGGTGTGAAGCAAGCTCTTCTATTTGCCTCAAGGATTCATCCACTGAAATTCCGTCTGGATAGATGGTGTCATCTCCTTCTGTAGATTGGAAAACATCCATGTCTTGAGCCTTCACTCGTATTTCACCCTTTGCCAATCCGTGCATCCAACCTCTTGGATGCAGCCATGGTCCAGCTGGTAATAAATGACGATCCCATGAATCCGGCATTTCGAGTAGATCAGGATCATTCCAATCCGAACCACCCAAGCCTCCGGGATGATG
>JBDQII010000300.1:0-6440 GCA_040264395.1 Verrucomicrobiota bacterium | reverse complement strand
TTTTGTTTATTCTTAATTCATATTTGGCAAATGGATAAAGCGCATTCAAAGGAGAACACAGATACGTCAATGCTAAATGAAAAAGGAGCAGACCAACGACCAATGACACTAAGCAAGGTCGATACACCATTCCTGACTGCAGCATTCATGAGTTTGCTGGCAAGTGTGAGTTTGTGGTTTCTGGTCGACCAGTTGGCTGGAGTTTTTGTGGGAATATGGGTTCCGAGTATTCTTTCTTTGTGGTGCGGAATCCGTAGTCGAGTCAATGATTAAAAACGAACAAAACATTATGCTAACTTCACTAGTAATATTCGGTTTCGGTATCATCATTTCATTCATAGTGTCCCTCGGTTTGATCAACGCCAGAGACATGAGAACAAGACAGCGGGCAACCGATTTTCAGGCCGACGGTTCAAAGTAGGCTCAGGCCACACGGGGATTGAGAGATCCGGGTTGTCTTGGTGATGACCCAATGAGGAAGGATTCAAAAACAAGTTAACCAAATCAACTCAGTAAAAATCAGTGAAATGAAAATAAACATACATACATGGGTGTCACTCGCAGCACTGCTGACAGTGATCTCGAATATCACAGCAACGGCGAAGGAAAACATGATTACAAACTTCTCTGGAGATGGGACTGATAATTTGAAGTGGAGAATCACCGACGACAGAGTGATGGGTGGCAGATCCCAGGGTAAATTCGAGATCACCAAACAAGGTACCATGCGCTTCAGTGGAAATTTGTCTTTGGAAAATAACGGAGGTTTCTCGTCAGTAAGAAGTGGCGGGGTCAGATACGATTTGAGCGACAGTGAAGGCTTGGAAATGAGAGTGAAGGGAGACGGTCGAAAATATCAGGTGAGACTGGGAACAGAGGCTCGTTACAGATCATGGGATGTTTCATTCAGCGCCGGATTCCAGACAAAAAAAGACACTTGGGTAAACGTGCGAATACCTTTCAGTGATTTCAAAGCGGGTTTCCGGGGTCGCTCATTGGATCAAGTCAGTTTCGATCCGTCGAAGATACGACGATTGGGGATATTACTAGGGGACAAAAAACCTGGCAGATTTGAGGTGGAGATTGATTCCATCAGCGCATACAGCGGTGGGTCATCCAACACGATCATGGACTTGGTGGCTGCAGATTCGAGATTCAAAACGCTGGCGGCTGCGGTGAATGCGGCTGGGCTGGGCGAAGTCCTGAGTGGAGCCGGCCCGTTCACTGTGTTCGCTCCAACAGATGCGGCTTTTGAAAGCCTTCCGGAGGGAACTGTTGAAGCTCTTCTGACGGAAGAGGGAAAAACGAGTCTGATTTCATTACTGAAGAATCACGTGGTTTCGGGAAGCGCTGATTTGTCTTCCGCGCTGGGTGCAGGTTCGATTTCCACTCTCGAGAACAACACTCTCAAAGTCGCGTTTTCGGAGGGAAGCGTCAGGGTAAACGATGCAGTGCTAAAGCAGGCAGATGTGTCAACGTCCAATGGAATAGTCCATATCATTGATTCTGTCCTTGTCCCGACAAAGGAAGGGCCGACATCTATCTTGGAAACGGCCAACAAAGCGGGCTCGTTCAAGACCTTGCTGGCAGCTGTTGAGACGGCAGGATTGGAAGATTACCTGGAGTCCGGCGAATCGGTAACCATTTTTGCTCCAACAGATGCAGCGTTCAATAAGTTGCCTGCAGGAACTGTCGAACAGCTCCTGAAACCTGAGAACAGAAAAAAGCTGGAAACCATCCTCATAAACCACGCTTTGCAGGGCACGGTGGGAGCCGGTACTGCCTTGAGCCAGGGAACGGCTGAAACATTGGGGAATCAAACACTCACATTTAAAATTCAGGAGGGGCGCTTTCAGGTAAATGGAATAACCATCGATACAGTAGATTTGGTCTGCTCGAATGGAATCATCCACGTGGTGGATGAAGTCATTTTGTTTGAAGAGAATGAGGAGAGGGCCGGGTTGGAAATAAACGATCAATCGGTAACCCCTCAGGCTAGCATCATAGCAGCGATCCAGCAAGGTGTGCCCCTGTATAATCAAGGCAACGCCAGAGCCTGCGCTGATGTCTATAGGGATTGCATCAAGTCGCTCGCAATGCGCACGGATTTGAACGGTGTCATCAAGGCAAGCTTGAACCGTAGCCTGAAGATGTCGGAGAGTAAGTCTGCAGATGAGAGTGCATGGATTTATCGCTACGCGCTTGACAAGACATATTCCACGCTGACCGGCCACACATTGTAAACTGAACAGATTGCCAGCTTGAGGCGGGCATGCAGGTAGCGAATTAAAGATGGTTAGATCAACTGACCATCTTTTTTTTATTATTTGGAGGCATACATACCATCTGCGTTTACTCAATAAGAGTTTGGTAACACTAATGAAATTCAATGGACAGTCATCGTTTGATCGGTTCAGATAGCACTATCCTTAGTGCCATTGCTCCCTGCTAAAGACCTTTCCGCTCTTACTTTCAATCATTTCGGTAATGAATGACACTTCGATGAAAATCAGCCATCTTTTGGTTACTGCCCTGAATCGATTGGCCGCTAAGTGAATAAATGAAAACATTCAACAACTCACTTTATACAGATCAAGTTCATGCATGCCTGCTGGCCGAGCATTAACAATGTCCATGTTTGTACGAAATAAAAGAAATCCTGATAAGGCGCAAAAATCATCAACATGCCCCGATTGTTGAGTAAATCACTTCTCTGCTGGCAAGACTTCAAGAAGATCCTTCCACAAAACTTCACTCCAGACCCCCTCCCCTTTCCAGATAACAGTGCCTTTGGAGTCGACCAGAAAAGCGTAAATGGAGGATTCAGTTTCAATCTTCAGTGATTCTTTGAAAGGTTGTTTGTCGATGTGAAGCGTCACCGTGCGCTTTCTGGAAGAATCTTCCTTGATTCCTGAGCGCATGCCCCGATAGATGATCCAGCGCATCAAAACGTTCATGCGACTAATGGTGGGCAATTCAAAAAACTCAAGATCATTGCGAGATGCAGCCAATGTCTCAAGATGAGGAAGCCAGGTATTGACGTCCAATTGCTGGTCCTGCTCAAAAGCCACCATCACCATATGATAATCCTGAGACTTAAAAACGCTTGGAAACAATACTTCGTTTCCTTGCAGGCTCTTGCCTTTAACCTCCGGGAATGAAATGGTTGGCTGAGAATCAGCATGCATGATGGAAACATGGGGCAAAAGAACAAGAATCCAAAGGGATCGTTGGCTTCGCATCAATGAAAGGATCCATGATATAAAAAAATTGTCTGACATAAGCTGGCCAGAGAATAAACCACAATCCATGATTGAAAAGTAAGCATAAGAAAAAAGATCTACGATCGTGCCATAGGTATACTTCCGTACGCTGCCTTCATTGCAGTCCTTCCATCAATAGAAAATATATTAACTGAGGGGGAACAAACAAAATGGAAACTGCGGCATGGAATTAAAATTGAACAAGGAATAAGACAGTATATCTCATGATGGCAGCCGAAATTGTACCTGAATTGACTCCATGAAAAGTTGTATCCAGATGTTAAACATGGTGGTGGCCTTGGTGGTGTTTCGCAATATTCAGCCCGAGGATACAGCTCTTGACGGCCAAACAGCCCCGAAAAGCCCCATCACCTAGAATATTATCATTGCCGGAACCACGCCGTCAGGGATTGCAGTGGCAAAATCTGATAAGAAAGTCATCATCCTTGAGCAGCCCTCCGTAATTGGCGGTGTTCTTTCTTCCGTTATCATGCGGCTGGATGACTATTATTTGGTTTCGAACAGTGGAGCCATCGAATCTAACGGGTCCGTCAATATCACTGCGGTGAGCTGGCCAATAATACGCAATTGAGGGCACGCTTAAAAACTCCTATTGCCAGAAAAAAACAGACCACGTCACGATACCTCATTTCCTTCAGGGGGTCAGGAACCTATCAATATTGACCTCATGAAAAGCATGTCAGCAATCAATCGGGAGCCAAAGGCTTTCCGCGTTCAACATTGATTGATCAGCAGTATAGCCTGAGGAAATACGGGATCAGGTCGCACCCAACTCAAGCAAGGCGATAAAACTCTTCCCATTCTTTCCTGGGGCTCGCTCCTTTTAGCCAGTGGTTCGCAACCGCATGATTGGTTATCTGCTTGTTATGCCGATCAAATTGGATTCGGGTGTTCAATTTTTGAGCAATCACACCCAGACAGAAGACCTGGCTCAATGGCGCGGAAACTTCAAACGGGGACAGGGTGCTTTCGAGGCCTTGGCATGCCTTCAGGAAGTTTTCGTAATGATTAGTTGTATTTCTCGGATAACTGAGCAAATCAGCCGAGAGATCAGCTGCTTTTTCTTTGGGGATGACCGACAAGGTGCTCCCGTGTGAATGCCCCTTGAATATAAGGTCCTTGCCATAGATTTCCTTTCCAGCAGGTAATTCCTGTGCAGGCATCACACGTCCATTTACGGGATTGACATCGCGGTTGATCTTAATGTCACCATAACCTTCGGGAACCATTGGGTGGTTTTCTTTCCCATCATACCATGTGACTTTTGTCGCTGGCATTTTGCCTCGGGCTGGGAATTTAAATTCAAGTGTGGAAGCTTGCGGGAAGATCAATGGGTTATGTCCATCAATCCTGATGGGAGTGATTTCTTCAGGTAAACCAAGATCCAGAAATTGATGAAAGCCATCCATGATATGCGCTCCCCAATCTCCGAGGGCTCCCATACCGAAATCATACCAGCAACGCCATTGACCACGGACAAAATCCCGATGGTAATCGTGATGTTGAGCGGTCATCAGCCAGGTATCCCAATCCAGCGTATCCGGAATCGTTTGCCCCTTTGGAAAAGCAGTCATGGATGTGTCCCATCCGTGCCAACGACGCCCTCCGTTCATGTGCGCGGTTATTTCACGCACATCCTGAATGATCCCCTTTTCCACCCATGTCTTGAACTGATAATAGTTATCCTGACAGTGCCCCTGATTGCCCATCTGTGTGACAACACCGTATTTTTTGGCACCACGCATCAAAAGCTCTGACTCCTGAAAAGTGCGCGTGAGCGGTTTTTCCACGTAAACATGTTTCCCCATGGACATCGCAAGCATTGCGATTGGAAAATGTGAGAAGTCAGGCGTCCCAACCGTGACGGCATCGATGGAATCCCCCATCTGATCGAACATTTCCCTAAAATCCTGAAACTTGGGAAGATCAGGAAATGCCTTGAGGCTTTTGAGTGTATGAGCCCCCCCCATATCCACATCACAAAGAGCAACAATGTCGGCCAAACCTGTCTGGTGCATCGCACGCAGGTCACTACCGCCTTGATTACCAATTCCACAGCATGCCAGTCGCACGCGTTCACTGGGAACAACTGAGCGAGCACGCACAAGTTTCCCGTCCTTATCCCTGAGTTCGGACTGCCCGCGAATGACATGGCTGGGTAAGATGCTGATGGTGGCGAGTGTTGCCAAGCCGTCCTTCAAGAAATGCCGTCGTGTTTTTTTCGCTGATGCGAAACTTGCTGAGGAAGTGCTAATCTGTTTCATACTCTCAATGGCATTCACATTAATCCAAATGTAAATCAATGGCGAGTATACATTTTGGAACCCAATGAAGACTTGAGGTTTATGGCTGAATCAGAAAATCCATTTCTCTTCTCGGAGTTCGTGGCCATTCAATTGCAAATACGTGAACCATTTTCATCCACTCTCCTGACCGAAGTCTTTTCAGGTCCCACGTTCATGAGTTGGGAGCAATTCATGTGGAAAGCCACAGAACTAGGAAGTGCAGGAATCTTCGGAGCTTTTACTGAAGCTCGCCGAACGTTTTCCAAAATAGTCTCGCACATTGGATAACCAGGATCCATCAGGCATGGCATAAGGGCGAAACACTTCTGTATATCCACGTCGTTCGTTGTAGAAAAGAGCCCGATGAAGTCCCAATTGACTGGCCCTGGTGTGATCGATCAGCGCTGCTGAATCGTTCGCACTCATCTGAAAAAGCACGCGCATCTCAAATTCCGAGAGTGCTTTTCGGTTTAGAAATCGTTGACTACTGTTGTAGGAATCCATCGTCGCTAAAACCCGAACCCCAAGGCTGGATCCTTCACGAATGATTCGATCCAATACGGCACCAGGCTTTGAGTCACCTTCTTCGTCATTTGCGGAAAAACTGAATTCGTCCTCGGGCCTTAGCTTCTTGAACAACTGAAGTCCGATCACGATGAAGTATATTTCGCCATGAACGGCTCCATGCTCGGCACGCCGATCCATATGGGTTTCAAGTCGCTCCATGATGTCCTCAAGTCGCTCATCCTTCAATGACCTGACTCGATGCGGCAGCATGGCGATGACCTGATCCATCATCTCACGCTTGGCAGAATGATCTGGAAAGGCATCCAGAACAATGAATTCGGCACGATCTGAGGGTTGTTGTGCC
>JBDQII010000299.1:0-6442 GCA_040264395.1 Verrucomicrobiota bacterium | reverse complement strand
CACTGGACACGTGTCGAAAACCGAGATCGCATCAAAACCTACAACAAAAAGACTAGGGAAGAAATCAAAGGCATGGTGACCGCTTTTGATTTGAAGACATTCCTGGAAGTAAGCGGTGTAGCGAGTGAATCCTCCTTCATTGTCCGTCAGCCCTCATTCCTTGAAGGATTGAATGCAACCATCAAGGAAGCCTCCCTGAATGATTGGAAAGATTATTTCAAGGCACGTGTACTTATTGATTTTGCTCCTTACCTGAGCGAACCCTTCGCTCAAGCACATTTTGATTTTTACAACAAGACCCTGGGCGGTCAGGAAGAACCGGAACCACGGACAAGACGTGCGGTCAATCTGGTCAATGGGTCGCTGGGCGAACTCATCGGCAAGGAATATGTTCAACGCAATTTTCCACCAGAGGCCAAGGCACGCATGCTGGATCTGGTAGGCAACCTCAAAGTAGCCATGAAGCAGAGTATCGAGAACCTGGAATGGATGACCACTCCAACCAAGGTTGCAGCACTCGAAAAACTCAAAAAATTCAGCACCAAAATCGGATATCCGGACAAATGGAAGGATTATTCCGGACTCGCGATTGCTCCGGATGATCTGGTGGGAAATATCATTCGGTCAGCCGGATTTGAACACGAAAGGGAAATCCGCAAACTCGGTAAGCCTGTAGATCGAAACGAGTGGTTCATGACTCCCCAAACGGTCAACGCCTATTACAACCCTTCCATGAACGAGATCGTGTTTCCCGCCGCCATCCTTCAGCCGCCTTTCTTCAATATGAAGGCTGATGATGCGGTCAACTACGGAGCCATAGGGATGGTGATTGGTCATGAGATCGGTCATGGATTTGATGATCAGGGCCGCAAATCCGATGGAGACGGCAACCTGCGAGATTGGTGGACAGAGGAGGATGCCAAGGCATACGAGGTACGCACTTCCAAACTGGTTGCACAATATGAAAAATTTGAACCTGAATCCGGATTTTTCGTGAATGGACAACTCACGCTGGGTGAAAACATTGGCGATCTTGGAGGTATCACGCTCGCTTACCGCGCATACCTTGAATCAATGAAAGGAAAATGGCCTCCGATGGTGGATGGCCTCACTGGAGAACAACGATTTTTCCTGTCGCTCGCTCAAATCTGGCGTATCAAACAACGCACGGAAACAACCATACGCCGATTAAAAACCGATACCCACTCACCACCTAAGTTCAGAGTCAATGGACCTGTCCGAAATTTTGACGACTTCTACAAAGCCTTTAACGTGAAAGCAAAAGACAGCATGTGGCTAGCTCCGGAAGAACGTGTCCAGATTTGGTAGAGGTGATCGAATCTTTCTTGTCATCAGACAGTATGAAATTTCATGATGGGGTGAGACAATGATACGCCGAACACTGGTAAAAAAAGCACTCAACGCAAAAGAACCAGAGAACGAAATCCGAATTGAGGGATGGGTTCGTACGCGGCGGGATGCAAAGGCATTTTCATTTGTTGAAATCAATGACGGTAGTAGCCTCGCGAATTTGCAGATCATCATTGATGCCACTCTTTCCGATTACGAAACGGAGATTGTAAAAGTGACGACAGGTGCAGCAATCCGTGTTCACGGAAAACTGACACTGTCTCAGGGTAAGAACCAGGGTTGGGAGGTCATTGCGGCTGCTTTCGAGGTCATTGGACAAGCCGACGCAAGCTATCCATTGCAGAAAAAGGGGCACAGTCTGGAATTCCTCAGGGAGATTGCACATCTTCGCCCGCGTTCCAACCTGTTTGGCTGCGTCTTCAGGGTCCGAAGTCGACTGGCTCATGCCGTGCATCAATTTTTTCAAGGACGGGATTTCATTTACATCCATACCCCCATCATCACGGCCAGTGATTGTGAAGGCGCTGGAGAAATGTTCAAGGTCACCACCATCGACCCTGCCAAACCTCCCTTGAAAGACGGGCAGGTTGATTATGGAAAGGATTTCTTTGAAAAGCCTAGTTACTTGACAGTGAGTGGCCAGCTGGCAGCAGAAGTATTCGCATGCTCCATGTCGAACGTTTACACATTTGGCCCCACTTTTCGTGCAGAGAACTCCAACACCACGCGACACGCCAGTGAATTCTGGATGATTGAACCAGAAATGGCTTTTTGTGATTTGCAGGAAGACATGGATGTGGCAGAGACTTTTGTCAAATACCTTATCGACGACATACTCAAACATTGTGCTGCGGACATGGCGTTTTTCTCAAAGTTTGTGGACAAAGGTTTGAAGGATCGATTGCAGTGGGTCCTGGATCGTCCCTTCGAAAGGGTCAGCTATGCGGAAGCTATTGATATCCTTCTCGATTCGGGACAGACATTTGAGTACCCCGTCAATTACGGGTTGAACCTTCAATCAGAACACGAGCGTTATCTGACAGAAAAACACTTCAAGTGCCCGGTGACGGTTTACAATTATCCAAAAACCATCAAGCCATTTTACATGCGGGCCAACGAGGATGGAAAAACAGTGGCAGCCATGGATGTGCTCGTACCCGGGATTGGTGAGATCGTCGGGGGAAGTCAAAGGGAAGAGCGACTTGAGGTTCTTGAAAAACATCTGGAGCACCATGAATTGAGCAAGGAAGATTACGGATGGTATCTTGACCTGCGAAGATTTGGCTCCGTCCCTCATAGCGGCTTCGGAATGGGATTCGAACGTATGTTGATGTTTGTGACAGGCGTATCTAATATACGCGACGTCATTCCTTTCGCTAGGACACCCGGAAACGCCGAGTTTTAAGTCTTCCTGAGAGACACGCTGCAGACTGCAGGAAAAAGTTACCCCATGGACCAATGATGATTTTATACATTATCATGATTGAGAAACGGCGCGTTTTCTGCTCTTGTTCCAAAAAAACTTATGATGAATGTAACGAAAAAGCACTCTCCTTCATTGACCAGGCGTCCTGATGCAAGGGATTGGATCCTTTGTTGCATCTCCTGCTACGTGATTCTCTGCCCATTCATTCATCCTCTTTTACAGGCAGCGGACGCTCAGATAAACAACCCGCAGACACGCATCCTCTCCACACAAGGCAAGGTGGATATCTTCAGAAAAGAATCACAGTTATGGATCCCCGCAAAGGTCAGCATGCCACTTTCCAACGGCGATGTCGTTCGCACCGGCAGGCGCAGCAAGGCGTCTTTGCAAATGACCGATAAAACGTTACTGAAGATCCGTCAACTGACGACCATGGTGATTCAGCCGCCAGAAAAAAAGGGGGCACAACCCCTCCTGAATTTGCGCTCAGGTTCGGTATTCTTTTTCAGTCGGGAAAGCCCGAAAGAAGTCCCATTTCGAACCTCCCTCACCTCAGGAGCAATTCGTGGAACCGAATTCGAACTCACAGCCATCGAAGAAGGTGCGACCACGCTGACCATGGTGGATGGACTCGTTAATTTGTCGACAACCACGGCAACTGTATCCGCCATCGGAGGAGAGCAAGTTGTCATTGAGCCTGGTCAATCACCACGCAAGACCCCCATGCTGAATGCAGAATCCATTATCCAGTGGACATTGTATTACCCTGGAATACTGGACACATCGGAACTGCAATGGACAGACGGAGGCCCACCTGAAATCTGGAAAGGCACCTTGAAGGCCTACAACCTCGGCAACCTGCCAAAGGCCATTACCATCATGCCGGAGCCTCCTCTCCAAGGAGAACAGGAGGCTGCCCGCCTGCTGAGGGCAGCTCTGTGGCTCGCACACGGTGAAGCTTCGATAGCTGCACGCACGCTCAACGAAAATTGGACGGTGGACCTGCATGCTGAGTTGAGTATGGCACTGAAGTCACTGACCCAAAAACTGTCACTTGAGGATCACTCGGAAGTTCACAAGTGGAAGGCTAATCCGGGCAGCACACGCACGCTCATGTTGGCAAAATCTTATCATGCACAAGCATCCCATGATCTTGAAGAGGCACTGGAATGGGCTCAGCGGGCGGCTGAAGAGTCAAGCACCTTTGGCTACGCCTGGGCCAGGCTCGCGGAATTGTATTTCTCGTTTGGACATCACAAGAAGACGATGGAAGCTCTGGAAAAAGCTACCCGCATCTCTCCCGAAAACGCTCAGTCCAGAACCCTCGTGGGATTTGTCCAGCTTGCCAGCATGCAACCTAAAGCGGCTTTGGCTTCGATGCAGAAAGCCATCGAACTGGATGCAGGATTATCCAACGCATGGTTTGGCAAAGGTTTGGCAAAATTCAAACTGGGCCAGACCGAAGAAGCCCGTCAGGACATGCAGGCAGCTATCATCCTCGAACCGCAGCGTGCGCTGCTACGCAGTTATCTCGGTAAGGCTTATGAAGCCGATGGTGAATGGGTTGCCGCAAAACGAGAACTGGATCGTGCCAAAGTGTTGGACCCCAATGACCCTACTCCATGGCTCTACAGCGCACTGATTCAATACCAGAAAAACAATTTTATTCCTGCAATCACCGAATTACAGGAATCAGTCAGGCTGAACAATAATCGAAGCATCTACCGCTCACGCTCACTTCTGGACAAGGACCAGTCCATTCGGCAGGCAAATCTTGCGGTCATGTATCGCGATGCCCAGATGCATGCGTGGAGTCAACGCGAAGCCACCCAGTCTATCGAGAATGATTACACCAACGCCTCAGCTCACCTGTTCCTGGCGAACAGCTACGATGCGCTGAGAGATCCACGTCAATTGAATCTCCGCTACGAAACTCCCTGGGCAAGCGAACTTTTCCTTGCGCAACTCCTGATGCCAGCAGGCTCCGCAAGTTTGTCGCGTCAGATTTCACAGAACGAATACACGGCACTTTTCGATCAGCAGCCGTTCCATCTGATCAATACAACAGAATATCAAAGCAGCGGGCGCTGGGACCAATCCACCTCGCACTTCGGTAACATGCCCGGATTGAGTTATGCTGTAGATGTAGACTATCTCAGCGACCCGGGGCAACGACCCAATAATGATGTGGAAAACCTTTCGGTTTGGACTTCAGCAAAGTTCAATCTGACACCTCAGGACGAATTAATGATCCAAGCCGTCTACTCCGACTACGAATCGGGTGATGCATCACAATACCACAGTCAGGCAAGCGGAAGCAGGACCCAACGGGTCGAGGAACATCAGGAACCCCTGCTGTTTCTGGGCTATCACCGTGTCTGGCATCCTGACAGTCACACGCTTTTTCTCGTCAGTTATTTTGACGACACTTTCGAGCGCCGGGATCCTGGAAGCATCGTTCCGGTCATTGATCGTAATGCGTCTGGTGCAATCACTGGCGTCAACCCCTTTATCTTTGATTTGAATTACCAACGCAAGCTGCAGGGTTTCAGCACGGAGCTACAGCAAGTTTTTAAAGCCGATGCATCCACGATCATAGGTGGCGTGCGGTATCAGAGGGCAGAAGTGGACACTGCCGCACGATTGGATCGCCTGGGCACCGCCTTTCCTCCGGTGTTTTCGACCCCACCGGCCAATCAGAAGATAAGCCCTGATCTCAACAGGTTTTCAGTTTATGGATACCACTATTATCAAATGACGGAAAAGCTGATGTCTTATTTCGGTGCCTCAGCCGAAACTCAGCGATATCCAGAGAACACCGAGATACCGCCGGTCTCGACCAACGAAAAAACAAAGACTCAGGTGTCACCCAAGATTGGATTGCGATATCGCCCTTTGGATCAAACGACGTTGAGGGCCACCTACTCAAAGAGTCTTGGTGGCACATTTTTCGATCAAAGCATCCGGCTGGAACCAACTCAGATGGCAGGTTTCGTCAATGCTTACAGAAGCATCTTGCCCGAATCCGCTGCAGGCCTTTTACCCGGCGCTGAGCAGGACGTTGCCGGCTTGGCATGGGATCAGCAGTTCGGCCCCAAAACGTTCCTGACGATATCCGGACAATGGCTTCATTCCGATGGGGCCAGATCCTTGGGCACCTTTGATTTCTCAAGTCTGCCGGCCGACCTTGCAAACACGCCTCAATCACTCGATTACGAAGAAAGATCATTGCTGCTATCCTTCAATCGCTTGATCGATCCTTGGTTCTTTGCTGGTGCCAATTACCGCCTGTCTTATGCAACACTGAACACAGCAATGAATCGCATTCCAAGCACTGTGCTTCCAACAGCAAGTAGTCAAGGGGATGCTACCCTGAATCAAATCCATGTATTTGCTGGCGTCCAACATCCCTCTGGTTTTTTTGCGCGGGCAGAGGGTGTTTACAACCGGCAATCGCATGGGGGAACAATACGGCCTGCGAACGAATCACTCTGGCAGTGGAACCTCTGGGCAGGCTATCGATTTTGGCAGCGAAGGGGGGAGATGAGCGCGGGCATAATAAACATCGGCGACCAGGATTACCAGCTACACCCCATTCATTACTACAACGAATTACCGCGTGAACGAACTTTCACTGCTAGATTT
>JBDQII010000298.1:0-6446 GCA_040264395.1 Verrucomicrobiota bacterium | reverse complement strand
GAGACAGTCATTGCGATGCGCTAATTCCAGTCATTGAGAGACTGTGTATTGATTATCGTTTACCAGCTATGGTTGCAAACCGCCCTGCCACATTTCCCTTACCGACTGTGTATGGGATTGGAGATAACATTGAAAAACATCGCTTTCAGCAACAGGTGATCGAAAGTATTAATGCAACTACCAATCTCCAACACGTGCTTCTCGTGGGGCGGTGGATTGCTTATAAGGATGAATTTCTCGACAAAGGAAAATTTTTAAATTTCCACAATAAACTACAGAAAAGAGGAGTCCAATTATGGCTTTTCCGTCAAGTGCCCGAACCCACCAGTAATGTTCCGAGAACTTTGGCTCTTAACACACATTTTGCGCGGCCGAATAAACATCCCGGTGTCGATTACAGCCAGTCTCTTCAAAACCGTAAAAAGACGGATGAGCTATTCGAGCAGCTCGAAACACAGGGAGCTCATGTGATGGATCCTTTCGAGTGGTTTTTTCCAGATAAAACTCGAAGTCTTGTTGAAATTAATGGTTATGCTTTGTTTTTTGATGATAATCATTTGTCCGCCTTTGGTGCGATGCAGTTACGTCCTATCATTGAGCCGATGTTTTTGCAAATTAGCAAACCTAAAGGGATGCCTTAACATATCCCAATGCTTATTGGAAAAGGGCACGCTTGGATCAGCAAATTCAAGGCTTAGATAGTATGCCCCCTTAGGCTTGACCTTTGATTGATTTCCAGATGTCACAAAGCGGCCGAACTAAAAAATTGCAAATGATTATTTAGGCCAAACAAAAGCGCCATTCAGAGCAGCCGGTCTTGGCGATTTTGGTGAGTGTTAATAAATACAAACAATTGAACAGTATACGAAAGGTCATCTACGGATTTTTTGGGGTTCCCATACCTATAGTCATAAAACGTTCAAACTGATCAGGACTGATCAATAAAAGAATTTTGAATGATCTGCAGCGATCATGGGGTCAGTAAATGATTGAATTTCAGATTGAGCTACCAGAGAGTCTTCAATCTCTAACCATCCAGCTGAGCTTAAACTAGCAGGGAGTAACGTGGTGCTGCGGTCAATGGCATAAAGATGACCGGGCTTTGCTTCAAAGGAGAACGTTGCATCGTTGCTTTCTGGGTCAACAGAGAATTCCGTTATGACAAGGTCCCTGTTAGGTTCGGGCGTTGGGTCTCCCGATGCGTTTGGGAAAAATGAATAAGCCATCAGTGACACCACGGCAAAGTTTATGAGGAATCTTATTTGCATTATATAGGGAAACGAGGTCGTGACAGAAACCTGACAAAAAAACGTTTGTTTCTTTTACCGTAATTTTCAGAGTGTCGAAATTTATAACCCTTATCGATTATCTGTGTGTGATGCTCATTATCAGAAACACAAATTTGCTCAGGAAGACTCTATCTAAACGATTGAGAAGTTCGTTGTAATAATCCAACACAATATCGGTCAAAACGCTTTTAGACAAAGGATATGAACGTTCTAAGGGGTTTTAGAACTTACTCAAACCACCTTGTTAATTGCCTACGAAATAGTCTCTACAAAATCACTTGAATTCTAAGGTTACCCCAAATGTCTGACAAAATAAGGAAGTAGAAGACTCTCTCTAACTACGTCACAAAGAAGTAGGTATTCATTTTAACCTCATTTGATATGAGGGTTCTCGTACCAGACAACCCCCAAATTTTCACGTTCTTCACATGTCAGGACATCGAGATCTCCATCCATGTCCAGATCCAGCAACTCGATGCGATCGAACTTGATGCCTTGCGGTCCTGCGATGTCATGAAAAGCGGGTTTTGCTTTGGGTCCGTTGATTGAAGATGTTGGCGTGAACCAAGCCATGCCGGATTTCCCTCCTTCAGCCCCTTCGCAATTCACGACGAGATCCGTGTGGCCATCCATGTCCAGGTCTCCATGGCGCACTGCTTTTGATCGACTCATCCAATCGGGCATTTGAACGATTTCCTGTTTCCATGTTTTGCTGAAGGGATCCGCGGACTCCAGTTGCCAGATGACATTGGGTTTCACGGCTGCCCAAACAGTCATATTGGGTTCCTGCGTCGGTTGCGAATAATCGATGAACAACACTTCACTACCCGTGGGGCCGACACGGTGCTCCTTCCACGTCAGAGGTCGCTTTCCCTGAACATTGTCATGCGGATTTTCCAGAAGCACCACACCGCTTTTGGATTTCCTTCGGTCCGAAATGAGGATGTCCTGGTCTCCATCATGGTCAGCATCGAATGTCATGATACTCATGATCCAGCCCGCTTCGTAAATGGGGTGCCATTGCCAATTCTCCAATACACGACCTTCAGGGGGTGCTTCCAGCCATCCTACGGATGCCTTTTCCCCCTTGGATCCCACGATCAGATCGATCGACCTATTGTTGTCAATGCGCGCCGGTTTGCAGAACATCCACATGGACTCTTTCTCCAGACTCGGAATGGCTTCGGTTTCCCATTTCGATGCGTTCAGATAATCATGTTTTTTCTTTGGCGCCCAGTGCACAAAAACCGATTTTGTTTTTCCTTCACAGGCACTCACGACATCCATGATACCATCCCGGTCCATGTCGGCGAAGACAGCATCCTCTGGGGATTTGACATGTCCCACGGTGACCGATGGCCAGGGCGAATGCACCTTGTCTTTGTTGGGGTTCAGATAAATACGGACCAGACCCCCTTCCTCCCATCCCGTTGCGATATCCATCAAGCCGTCCCCATTGACGTCCTCGAGACGTACGCCGTCTGCACCCTTCGAAGTATCGTCGATCGTGTGACGGTTCCATGCCGCGTTGAGCCCATGCCATAACGAGAGTGACGCAAGCAAGAAGATCAGACGGATGGAAAGAGCTAAATTGTGTGTCATGGGAAATCGCTCAGGGTCTCACGGCTGTTCCGTCCCTTCTTCTGACGGGCGTCCAATATCCTGGGTGATCTGGATAAGGATATTTGGCTGCCGCTTTTTCATTGATGTCGATTCCAAATCCGGGCGCGTCGTTGACGTGCATGTAGCCGTTTTTCATGGTGGGTGCACCTGGGAAAACTTCGCGCATGGCCTCATTGAAGTGCACACTTTCCTGAATACCGAAGTTATGGATGTTCATGTCCAGATGCGCATTGGCGGCATGCCCCACCGGTGACAAGTCACCTGGACCATGCCAGGCAGTGCGCACTCCGAACCATTCTCCCAAAGTGGCAAGTTTTCGGGCTGGAGTGAAGCCACCTGCTTGTGTGATATGAACGCGAATAAAATCAATCAATCGATCCGTGATGAGGTCAACCCATTCATGAGGATTGTTGAAAAGTTCACCCATGGCAATAGGAACACTGGTTTGGGCGCGCAGGTTTTTGAAATAACCGTTTTGCTCAGGTGCCAATGGATCCTCGATGAAAAAGGGGCGGTATTGCTCAAGTTCCTTGAGCAGACCAATCGCTTCAATGGGTTCAATGCGTTCATGAACATCGTGCAGCAATTCAATCGCCTCTCCACATGTCGACCGGATATGCTCGAACATTTTGGGCGTGGCGCGTAGGTAAGGCAGGGAATCCATGTGTCCATCCGAATCCAATCCAAAACCTCCTCTCTTGTAATGCGGTTCCGTGGAGAGGTGCGTTGAGCCATATCCACCCAGTTGAATGCGGATATGCCGATAGCCTTCTTCCATCTTGGATTTGACACTGTCTTCCAGTTCCTTGAAATCACGTCCGCTGGCATGCGAATAGCAATCTACCGCAAAGCGGGACCTGCCTCCCAGAAGCTGGTAAACGGGCATGTTGGCTCGTTTGCCCTTGATATCCCACAGTGCCATGTCGAGCCCGCTCAGTGCGTTGTTCAAAACAGGCCCGTTTCGCCAGTAGGAGCTGGTGTAGGCGTTCTGCCACATATCTTCAATGTCATCGACATCCCTGCCTCTTGCAAATTCATCCAGATACTCATTGACCGCCGTGACGACGGTCAGAGGCCGTTGGTTGTAGGTGCCGCAACCAAGTCCGTAGAGACCAGGTTCACTGGTTTCTACTTTGATGATGACCAGTCGAGCGCTCATTGGGCTTGTAGTGATGGCTCTAACCTTGGTTATTTTCAAGGGTTCCAGATCTTTGGCGGCGTTCTGAATCTGGTCGGCACAGGCATCGGGTGCCGAGGCATTAAAGCCAAGTGCTCCAAATGCGCCCATGCCTAAGCCTTTCAATGCATTTCTTCTGTTCATGGCGATTTCTTGCTTGGGTGGATCCATAAAACCTACCCAAGATTGCCGAGGAAATGAACAGAAAATGACTGACAAAGTTTTGGTTCTGCTCTTAATTGGTAGCCGTATGCCGAAAAGAACGGACATTCATTCAGTTTTAATCATTGGTGCCGGACCCATAGTCATTGGGCAAGCTTGCGAGTTTGATTATTCAGGAACTCAGGCCTGCAAAGCCTTGAAAGAGGAGGGGTTTCGTGTGGTCTTGCTGAATTCGAATCCAGCGACGATCATGACGGATCCCGAATTTGCGGATCGTACTTATATTGAACCCATTAACCCTGAAACAGTTGTCAAGATCATTGAGCTGGAGCAGCAGGTCATGAAAGACATGGGCGCAGAAGGAAAGTTAGTGATTTTGCCAACACTCGGGGGGCAAACTGCTTTGAATGTGGCGATGGACATGCATCGAAGCGGTACCCTGGACAAGCTCGAGATCGAATTGATCGGCGCCCAGCCTGATGCCATCGAAAAAGGTGAGGATCGACTGGCTTTCAAGGAGGCCATGCTGAAAATTGGGCTGGATGTTGCCGTCAGTGGAGTCGCTCACAACTGGGAGGAATCCGAAGCGATTGCCAAAGATATTGGTACATTCCCTCTCATTATCCGCCCTGCTTATACGCTGGGGGGATCAGGCGGCGGTATCGCGTATAACTGGGGCGAATATGAGACAATCTGCAAGCGAGGCTGTGAGTTATCTCCAGTTTCTGAAATCCTGATCGAGGAATCACTCCTTGGATGGAAGGAGTTCGAAATGGAAGTCATGCGGGATCATGCAGATAATTGCGTGATCATCTGTGGCATTGAGAACTTCGACCCCATGGGCGTGCACACGGGTGACTCCATCACGGTGGCGCCTACACAGACTTTAACGGACAAGGAATATCAGATTATGCGGGATGCTTCCTTTGCCGTGATCCGTGAGATCGGGGTGGAAACGGGTGGTTCCAATATTCAGTTCGCGGTAAATCCAAAGAATGGTCGCCTGGTGGTCATTGAAATGAATCCTCGCGTTTCAAGATCCTCTGCTCTTGCTTCCAAGGCAACAGGTTTCCCCATCGCCAAAATTGCGGCTAAACTGGCTGTTGGTTACACCCTGGACGAAATCAGAAATGATATCACGCGTGTGACACCGGCGAGTTTCGAGCCAACGATTGATTACGTCGTTACCAAGATACCTCGATTTACATTCGAGAAATTTCCTCAAGCTGATCCGACGCTTACGACTCAGATGAAATCCGTCGGAGAGGCGATGGCGATTGGCCGAACATTCAAGGAGTCACTCCAAAAATGCTTGAGATCAATGGAAATTGGGCGTGCAGGTCTGGGGGGAGACGGCAAACCATGGCGCCTCGGTGAAAACACGTATGGAGATCTGGATATCCTGCCGCGTGAGGTCATTACGCAGAAGCTGAGTGTCCCTAACGCGGAACGTATCTTTTTCATCCGTCATGCTTACCGAGCAGGTTTTACCATGGAAGAAATCCACAAGCTCACGATGATCGATCCCTGGTTCCTGGTGCAGATTCGGGAAATTGTCGAAGTGGAAGAAGAGCTTGCCCAGATGGTTTGATTGCTGTCCATGTGTGCGTTCAGAGTTTTTACGGGTTCCTGATGGATTTCAGATGTCAGGCTCTCAACGAGCTGACCTTTGAACTACCTCCTTTGGAAAGGTATTCTATCGAACCATTGTCAGGCAAAGGGAAGATGTGCTCGGACTGGACCTTTTCTTCGTGTTTGTCAAAAATCTCGATAGAAGAATCATCCAGAAAAATATGTAGGTGGATGCACCTGTTTTGAGTGAGTATTGGCCCTCCATGCTTTCTACGGAAGCCTTCATTGCCACAAGTTGTTCGATTTATGAACAGTGAGTTTCAGATCACACCCTAACTGGATAGCGAGGCCTCATCCTTGCCTTTTCTCAATCGAAAGCCTACTTTCGGCGCTGTGACCGATCCTATTAGAGCAATGATTTCCGGACGATTGTCAGACAATTTGCTTCCAAGAAACATGCGTGTATCCTGTACTCTTTCAAGTTCGTGGTAGGCGACTTCCTTGTCTCACAGTTTTATGAGTTTCCGTAAAGGGTATTGAATCAACTTCAGCCCTTTAGCAGTGTTTCTAAGAGTGAGATTCTTTGGGGCAGAAATAGCACTACTTCAGGGATGAATAAGGAT
>JBDQII010000297.1:0-6492 GCA_040264395.1 Verrucomicrobiota bacterium | reverse complement strand
CTCTAGTAGACTGTCTATTAAGGCAGTCCGGACTTTTCCGTGATAATCAGGTGGTAGAGGAACGCATGATGGATAGCATGGACCTTGAGCGTGAGAAGGGAATCACCATCAAGGCAAAGAATGCTTCTTACAAATATGACGATTTTCATGTCAATATAGTCGACACTCCCGGCCATGCTGATTTCGGTGGTGAGGTGGAGCGCATCATGAACATGATTGATGGCGTGGTCCTTGTCGTTGATTCCGTGGAAGGTCCGCAGGCTCAGACGCGCTTTGTGCTTCGCAAGGCTCTGGAATCGGGTGCCAAGCCCATTGTGGTCATCAACAAGATCGATCGTGAAGGCGCTGTCCCTCATGAGGTGCTGGACAAACTGTTCGACCTCTTCCTGTCACTCAATGCGACTGATGATCAATTGGATTTTCCAGTGATCTATGCCAGTGCCAAACAGGGCGTTGCGATGAAGGAGCTGGAGGATGAGGGCAAGGACATGAAACCCTTGTTCGAGGCGATCGTGCAGCATACGCCCGCACCGAGGATTCAGCAGTCCGACGATTTCAAACTCCTGATTGCCAATCTCGATTATTCCGATTACCTCGGCAGGATCGCTTTTGGAAAGATCATCTCCGGCAAGATCACTCTTGGAACCAAGATGTTTCGAATTCAAGGCGATGGAACCAGAACAGCTGGCAAGGCCAGTGCCATTTTCAGTTTTGACGGGATGAAGCGAATCCAGGTGGAAGAAGCCGGTGCGGGAGACATCATCGGTTTGACTGGTTTTGAGAATGTGGAAATTGGCGAGACCATTACCGACAACGAGGAAGCGGAGCCATTACCTTTTGTCCCGGTCGATCCTCCCACCATCTGCATGCAATTCGCGGTCAATGATGGACCTTTTGCAGGCAAGGATGGAAAATTAGTGACTGCGCGCCACATCAGAGAGCGGCTGGTCCGCGAGACGCGTACGAATATTTCATTGCGCGTCAACGAAACGGACGCACCCAATATCTTTGATGTGACTGCTCGCGGTGAGATGCAGATTTCCGTATTGGTCGAGCAGATGCGACGTGAGGGCTTCGAAGTGCTCGTATCTCGTCCCGAAGTCATCTACCAGCGTTCGCCCGAGGGCAAACTGCTTGAGCCGATCGAAAAGCTTTTTGTCGAGACACCTCAGGAATACATGGGGCCTGTCCTGGAGAGCCTGGCAAACCGTAAAGGTGACATTACCAACATGGAGCACCGGGCCGACACGATCATTGTTGAGGCCTTGATACCCATGCGCGGTCTGATTGGTTTTGAATCCGACCTGGTGAACATGACGCGCGGCATGGGCATTATCAGTCATCTTTTCCATGAATACGATGAAGATCGCGGCGATATCCTGACCCGAAAACCGGATCCCTGATCAGTACTGAAACGGGAGAATCCACCGCCTACGCACTGGACATGGCTCAGCAACGCGGGAAACTCTTGATTGGGCCTGGTGAGCAGGTGTATGCAGGGATGGTGGTCGGCGAGAACGCCAGGGATCAGGACTTACCGATCAATCCATGCAGGATCAAGAAATTAACCAACTTCCGTTCTTCAGGTGATGGCAAGGGCGTTCAACTCGAACCTCCCATGCTCCTGAGTCTCGAAAAAGCCATCGAATTCATCGGTCAAGATGAATACGTGGAGGCGACGCCAAACAACTTGCGTCTCCGCAAAAAAATTCTCTGTGAGCACGCTCGCAAGCGATCCGAATCAACACGTCAGGTCAAGGTGATGGCCTGAGCCAGTCTTTTGCCTGCGCTTTAGGCAGTTACCATTCGTTTTTTTCATCACCGGATAAGATCGATTAGGTGCTGTCTTAAGGTTTCATCTTTTCCAAGTATGGGAATATTGAGCGTCATTGCTGTGGCATAATGAGTCCATCAAAGGGTCTCCATGGTGTCGAGGGAGATCGCATAGCTTTAATATGGCTTCATCTTCCAGATAGACGTTGTTGAATCCAGATCATTGTATCCTTGAACGGACGCATTCCACCGGTGAAGACAGAAGTTGCATCTTCCCGATGCTGAATTTCGAAGCAATTTCCAATGTTGAGATCTGGCTGAAATAGATCGTATGTTCACGATTCAGCAGAATACTTCTCTTCCGTCTTTGAATTATTCTTTCCTTTGACGTTCATTTTGCCACACTTTCTGAAAATCAACCCCGTCTCCACTTTGCGGAATGACAGGATACTCATGAAAACCATATTGACCGTTTTTAGATTTCTAGGATGCTGGGTGCTGATCGCATGCGCGTCGGCAATGCCTGCTCTTGACGCAGGCACCTTATCACTACTTGAATCTCCCCAGACCATTGAAATACGCGATGGGGATCAAGTCATGCTGGTTTACCATAAGACTCCCGTTCCTCAACCCGAGGGGCAAGACCCTGTCTACGCCCGCAGCGGTTTCATTCATCCCTTGAAATCACCGTCGGGTGGAGTGGTGACCAGTATTCATGCGGATGACCATATTCATCACATGGGATTATGGCATGCATGGGTCAAAACAGAACACAAAGGAAGACATTTTGATTTCTGGAATCTGGGAGGTAAAACCGGCAAAGTGAGATTTGTCCGCACGGTCAGTTCTTTCAGTGAAAGTGATCTGGTGGGTTTCATCGTGCAACAGGAGCAAGTCGGCATGACGGCGGAAGGAACGCAGGAAGAAGTCATCCTCGATGAAACGTTGACCGTCAAGGTTCGTCAATCAGGCGACAGCTATCTGGTGGATTACGACACGCATCAAACCAATGTGACAGAGACTTCTCTTGTCCTTCCCGCCTATCGCTACGGTGGATGCATTGCTTATCGTGCGCCTTATCACTGGAACAAGGAAAACAGCAACTACCTGACCTCCGAAGGCAAGGACCGATCCAACGGCCACACGACGCGCGGACGATGGTGTGCGATGTTTGGCCCGACTGAGCATGGGGATGCGACCTTGGCCATTCTGTGTCATCCCGAGAACCGCGACGCACCGCAGCGGATGCGGGTCTGGCCGGATGGAAAGGTGTTCTTCAACTACGTGCCGATTCAGGAAACGGGTTGGGAGTTGAAGCCTGAAGAACCATCCACCATGCGTTATCGCGTGGTGATTTCGAATGGCAAGGCGGATGCCGAACATTTGAATTCACTTTGGAATCAATACGCTGCAAATTAACCTATCAAGAACAACTATCTTTTACGAACATGATGATCCAAAAAACTTCGTTCTATTTCGCTTTGAGTGCCCTGTTCACCATTTGTGTGGAGAGTTCGGCAGAAACAGTCAAAGAACGATTGGCGGCGACCCCATATCACCTGGTCTACGAGAAATACGCAGACAACAATTGGGAACTTTTCGTTTCCAAAGCGGACGGGACGGGAGAACGCAATCTCACCAACACACCCGATCAACACGAGCTGTATCCCCAGGTGTCGCCCGATGGAAAACGTCTCTGCTTTGTTTCAGACAAGGGCTCCGGACGCAATACAGTGCGCAGCGTTTATGTCATGAATATCGATGGTTCGGATCGCAAGTGGGTGGCCGACGAAGCCCGCCAGCCATGTTGGACCAATAACAGCAATACCATCCTTTACCTGCCGCAGGAATACTCCAAATGGAATGTCGTGGATTACTTTACGAAGGGGCTTGTTTACTACAACGTGGAGACAGGAGTAAAACGCAGTCACCCCAACAGTGACAAACTCCACCATCTTTACAATCCAAGTATGTCTCCCGACGGGAAATGGATCGTATCAACGGTTCACGCCGGCATGGGATTCAAACATGCCATTCTTTTGATCGAAGCCGAAGGCGATGGCATTCATAGTCTGGATATTCCCGGATGTCGCCCGACGTTTAGTCCCAATGGAAAATACGTTGCCTGGGGGCCTGGCGATCATGAAATTGCGGTGGGAGAGATCGATTGGGAAGCCAACCCACCCAGAGTCAAAAAGAAATGGTTGTCCGTGAAGGACAAAGTCAACAAGGTCTACCATGTCGATTGGTCGCCAAACAGCGCCTTCCTTAGCATCAGCCGGGGCGTCAAGAGCGATGGTGATTTATCCAAGCCCGGCACACATCAATCAGCCTGCGAAATCGTCGGCGTATACGCCAAAGACTGGAATCTCATAACAGTGCCACTCGATCAGGGACCTGAAATCGATCTGTCCAAAGCAAGTGCAGACCAATTCCACCAAATCACCCAAGACGGCAGCAGCAACAAAGAATCCGACTGGTTTACATCCGCTCAATAAGTTCATGAATCATTGGAAACATATTTTCGTCGGCCTGTGCGGTGGCATGGGATTGCTGGTGCTTGCCGGGTGCGGTCCTTCGACATCGAATGACAAAACCTCTGGATCCACAAACGCATCCTCAGGCATGACGTCGTTTCCAGTGAAAACTGTTTCCGGTATTGAGATGATCTTTTTGGGCGGTGGGACTTTTACGATGGGAAGTGATCAGGAAAGCCCTGACGAAGGTCCTGCCCACAAGGTCACTTTGAGTCCATTCCTGATCGATCAGTATGAAGTCACGCATGAACAGTTTGCAAAAGTTCAAATCCCCAACCCGTCCCACTGGCAGGACGATCCGCGCAAGCCCGTTGAACAATTACGATGGCGCGATGCCAAACTCTATTGCAACGAACGCTCCTTACTGGAGGGTTTAACGCCCTGCTATGACGAGGCGAAGGAAGGTTGGCCCTGCAACTACGAAGCGAATGGCTACCGCCTGCCTTCTGAAGCCGAATGGGAATTTGCGGCGCGCGCTGGGTCAAAGGATCGTTATCCAGTTGGCAAACGTGCCCTCAATCAGTCGGCTTGGTTCGGGGATAATGCGGGTAAACAAACGCATGTCGTCGGCACGCGTCGTCCCAATGATTGGGGCATTCACGATATGTATGGCAACGTGTCCGAGTGGTGTCAGGACGCCTATGAGGAAGAATACTACGCTTCCAGCCTAGAAAAAAATCCACGTGGACCTGCGGACACTGCTGAAAATAATCGTAGAGTCATGCGCGGTGGTTCCTGGAAATCGAGTGCCGACATGTGTCGTGTAACCTTTCGGCAGGGCCAGCAGACAGGCGATTCGGATGCCTGCTTTTACACAGACTTCTGCGGTTTTCGATGTGTGCGATCCATCAGTGAGGAAGATGCGAAGAAGTTAGTAAGTGACACCTCATCGGAATAAGCGGGATAACCTCTATCGGCACCTGAAGACCAAGTGAGCTCATCCATTATCCCCATATTGCAGCGATACCAAGGTGACATGAAAACGGAGGAAGCAGTATCCGAGGGTTGTGAGGTATGGATGCCGCGATCTGCCGTTCGCAATCTGCAAAATGAAAAGATGAGCAGTTGACATGTTGTTTCATACCTGGACCTTCCTCATCTTTTTTCCCATTGTTTTTCTGGGCTACCTTGCCTTCAAGAAAACCTCCCTTCGCGTGCCCTGGCTCTTGGCCGCTTCTTATGTTTTTTATGGCTCCTGGAACCCTTTCTATTTATTGCTCATCATCTACTCCACGGCCCTGGATTACTGGGTGGTCGCCTGGATGGAAGCTTGTGGTTCTTCGAAAAGCGCGCATTCAAGCAGCAGGCGTTGGGCCTCGTTGCTCCAGTGGCGTTCGCCCGTCCGTTCCCTGAGAGTGGCGGCATGGATCGGTCGAGTGGGTTTGTTGTTGAGTCTTGGATTGGGCTTGATGGGTCCTGCAGGCTCCCAAGCGGTTGCCTGTCTGATGGGGGTTCTCTCCTTGACCATGATGTTTGCCGCGTCCATGCAGAGCCGCAAGGCCTGGCTTTGGGTAAGCATGATCAACAACCTTTCCTTCCTGCTTTATTTCAAATACGCCGATTTCTTCATCGAAAACGCGAATCAATTATTCGTTCGATTGGGTTTCAATATCCAATGGCCAGAGGCTGCCACACTGATGCCCTTCGGCTGGGAGTATCTGCTTCCGGTAGGGATTTCATTTTATACCTTTCAATCGATGAGCTACACCCTCGATTTTTATTTCGGTAAACTTCCACGAGAAAAAAAGTTCCTCAACTTTGCGACGTATGTTGCCTTTTTTCCGCAATTGGTGGCAGGCCCCATTGAACGTGCCGCCTCCTTG
The DNA here is from genome assembly GCA_040264395.1 of Verrucomicrobiota bacterium. Classification (GTDB taxonomy): domain Bacteria; phylum Verrucomicrobiota; class Verrucomicrobiia; order Limisphaerales; family AAA164-E04; genus AAA164-E04. The sequence goes on along the minus strand of JBDQII010000297.1, from coordinate 359 downwards.
TTGCCGCAGTTCGAGAAAGCGCCCAGGATCCGTATCAAGGATATCACAGACGGAGCTTCCTTGTTCCTGTTTGGCCTGTTCAAGAAGTTGGCACTGGCCACTTACCTTTCCTATTATGTGGAACGGGTGTACGGCATGCCGGACGAATTCGGTGGAGCCGCTCTGGCTCTGGCAACGCTGGCGTTTGCGTGGCAGATTTACTTTGATTTCAGTGGTTACACCGACATGGCGCGGGGTATTGCCTTGATGATGGGATACAAATTGATGCTGAATTTCAATCGCCCCTATCTGGCGACCAGTCTTGGGGATTTCTGGTCACGCTGGCACATCAGTTTGTCCACCTGGTTCAGGGATTATGT
>JBDQII010000296.1:0-6510 GCA_040264395.1 Verrucomicrobiota bacterium | reverse complement strand
TTTGAGAAATGGTGCACGCTGCAGGGATCGAACCTGCGACAACTGCCGTGTGAAGGCAGTGCTCTACCGCTGAGCTAAGCGTGCTTGTAGCAGAAGTCAAATGTAGAGAACTGGGACCGGATATTGCAAGGTATTCTTTGCGGGTTCCCGAAGGTTCTTGCTCGAAATGCCTTACACCTGACTCTTGACTATTACAGAATGGAAGCTTCAGAAAACAGTAGCGTAGTAGCTGATTTCCTTCTTCTTGATCCCTTTGAGCTGAAGTCGTTTCAGTGAGAAACCCTCGGGCATTTGCAAGGTTTTGACAGGATTATCACTTAGGTTCAAAAAGATCATCTCCTGGGGCCCGTTGGGTATTTTGAGCCGCTTCAATCGATTGTTGGATAAATTGAGGTGAGTAAGTCTAGCCATGCCGTCGGGCAGGCGTAGATCGTGAAGCCAGTTACCCGAGAGCGTCAGGTGGCGCAAGCGATCCTGACCGGCAGGAAAAACCAGGGTGTAAAAATCATTGTCGGAGAGGTTGAGGCTCTCGAGTTGAGGCAGGCTCTGCAGAAAATCCAGATCCATCAATCGATTCGATCGCAGACTCAGGACTTTCAGGCCCGGCATGCTGGGTGGCAAGGTCAGCTTTCTCAATCCGTTCCCGAAAAAAGACAGCCATTCAAGATTCTCAGGTGCATTGATCAAGACGAATTCCGCATTGGTCGCTTTGTCCAGCGAAAGAAAATGTTGTTCCAGAGCCCGCATGTCATCGGGCAAAAAGAGCTCACTCAGGTAATTCCCCGAAAGTTCTAACGTCTTCAACGAAGTCAAACCTGCTGGAAAATGCCCTTTGGTCAATTGATTATTCCGGAGATTGAGCACGCTTAAATTCGTAAAACCCGGAGGGAAAACAAAGGTTTGAATTTGATTGTTCTGTAGATTGAGTTCCCTCAGTTGATGCATGGATTCAGGAAGCTGCACATCAGAAAGACGATTCCCCGAAAGATTCAATACACGCAGATCCGAGAGTTCCGAGGTCAGCTCAACATGATCAATCCGATTGTCCCACAAACCGAGATACTGCAAGTCAGGCATACGATGAATGAAGCTAACGTCTTTCAGCAAATTACTTCCGAGGTTGAGATTCGTCAAAGCCAGGGTGCCTTGCGGCAAATGCAGATGGGTCAACTGATTGAAGCGCAGGTCCAGACTGGTCAGGTTCACCGCCTGTTCCAGCCCCCGAGTTGTGGTCAGATTTCTTCCTCCTGCATCCAGCACCCGAAGAGAAGCCAGATCAAGGGATGTGAGGCTTCCGTCTGTTTTATCCAAAGCATGGCGAATTGCCTTTTCGAGTCCGGGATCAGGAATCTGCACTTCCGCATCCAGACTGGAGGCTCTCAGTGATGCCCCGGAAAGCATCAGGCATAAGCATGACATTAAAATATTCCGATTCATTCAGCGGTGGGAAAAGGATAACAGGCTCTTCGGCACGATGCAGCCCATTTTTTCAAATAATGGGATTGACATTTCTGTCCGTGGACTTGTAGATAGTTTCATCATGAATCTAACAATGACACCTTTACTTGGCAATCTGCTGCTCCTTGGCAGCAAGGTAGTTGGGGTCTGATTTGTGAAAATAAAATTTCCGCAACCCCGCTGCCTCATCAAGGCAGCGGGGTTTTTGTTTTCCTGCGGCGATTTGTAAGGTTAAAAGTAAGCAAAGCAATTAAAAACGACATGAAGAATAACCGTATCCTCATCTTTGATACCACCCTGCGTGATGGCGAACAGTGCCCCGGAGCTTCCATGAATTTACGTGAGAAACTCGAAGTGGCGCGTCAGCTAGCCAGACTCAAGGTGGATGTGATCGAGGCAGGATTCCCGGTGATCAGTGATGGCGATTTCACAGCGGTTCAAAAAATTGCCAAGGAAATCAAAGGGCCTATCATCACTGGGCTCGCCCGATGCGTGAACAAGGACATTGATGCCGCGGGGGAAGCCGTCAAGCCAGCAGGCAAAAAAGGACGTATTCATGTATTCCTGGCCACATCCAAGATCCATCGCGACTTCAAACTCGGCAAGGCTGAGGACGAAATCATTCGCCTGGCAGTCAAAGGTGTCAAGCGAGCAAAGCAATTTGTCGATGACGTCGAGTTTCACCTGAAGACGGATCCCGTACCGAGCCCGATTTTCTGGTAAGAGTCTGCAGGGAAGTGGTTGCAGCAGGCGCCACAACAGTCAATATTCCTGACACAGTAGGATGGGCTGTACCTGATGAATTTGGAGAGTTGATTGGACACCTTCATGCGGAAGTGCCCGAGTTCAAATCAGGCAAGGCGATCATCAGTGTCCATTGCCACAATGATCTGGGACTGGCTGTCGCCAATTCACTGGCTGCCGTCAGGGCGGGAGCACGACAGGTTGAGTGCACGGTCAATGGTATCGGTGAACGCGCCGGCAATGCTTCACTGGAAGAGCTGGTCATGGCACTGAAGACCAGAGCCGATGTTTACAAAGGTTTCAAATGTGGTGTCAACACCAAGGAAATCGTGAAATCCTCTCGTCTCGTTTCCCGCATGAGCGGTCTGGTTGTTCAGCGCAGCAAGGCCATCGTCGGGGAAAATGCGTTCGCTCATTCGAGCGGCATCCATCAGGATGGTATCCTGAAAAAACGCGAGACCTATGAGATCGTCGATCCAGAAATGGTCGGCTGGGGCAAAACCGAATTGCCCCTCACCAAGCACAGTGGCCGCGCGGCGGTCAATGCGAGATTGAAACATCTGGGCTTCAAGATGACCGATCAGGAGGTACTGGCCATTTTCGCGCGGTTCAAGGAAATCGGCGACAAGAAGAAATTTGTTTATGATGATGATCTGGCGACCCTGGTGGAAGGACACATCACAGAAGTACCCGAGACGTGGTCTCTTGACTATGTCTGCGTCACGACAGGTACGCAGGCCATCCCCACTGCAACGGTTCGATTGATCAAAACCGGAAAGAAAAAATCTGCGAAACCCGAAATTCTGGAAGATGCGGGCATCGGAGATGGGCCAGTCGATGCGGCTCTGAAAGCGGTGGATCGTTTGACGAAAACCCACGGCACCTTGAAAGACTACAATATTCGTGCGGTTTCTCAGGGCAAGGATGCGCTGGGTGAAGTGATGGTCAAAGTTGACTTTGGTGACGGTGAACTCTTAACAGGCAGAGGTGCGAGCACCGATGTGATTGTGGCCAGTGCCAAGGCGTATCTGAACGCCGTCAACAGATACATGTCGAGTGAGTCAAGGAAAGCCAGAAAAAAAGACTGAGACACACCAAGGCAGGAACGAGCAAGAAATCAAAATCAAGGAGGGATCCATCTCGGATGCCTCTTTTTTTGTGCCTCAGACAATCAGGTCCCGAACTACATTTCCGGCTACATCCGTGAGCCTGAAATCACGCCCAGCATAACGGAATGTGAATTTCTCATGATCAAAGCCAAGAAGCGCAAGCATGGTTGCGTGCAGGTCATGCACGTGAACCGTGTCCTTGACCGCTTTGAAACCGAATTCATCGGTGGCACCATGAACGTAACCGCCGCGCACCCCGCCCCCAGCCATCCACATTGTAAAACCGTGATTATTGTGATCACGACCGTTGATCTTGCCTGCATTGGCACCGGGCTTCGGCAACTCTACGGTAGGCGTACGGCCAAACTCCCCTCCCCAGATCACGAGCGTGTCTTCGAGCATGCCACGTTGTTTGAGATCTTTGAGCAAGGCTGCAATGGGCTGGTCACTTTCCATGGCGAGACGGCCATGATTTTTTTCGATGTCATCGTGATTGTCCCAGGGTTGTCCTTGACCATGCCAGATCTGAATGAAACGCACCCCGCGCTCGGCGAGACGCCGCGCAATCAGCATCTGACGACCCTGAACACCGTCTCCATACATCTCGCGTATGTACTCAGGTTCTTTCTGAATATCGAAAGCATCGGTAGCATCCAACTGCATCCGGTAAGCGAGTTCGAAAGACTGAATCCGTGCTTCGAGCTGCGGATCATTGAAACGTTTCTGTGCGTGTTGAAGATTGATCTGCTTGAGAAGGTCGAGCTGGCGCCGCTGAGCCGCAAGCGGGATATCATGATTCTTGATGTGTTCGATCAGCTTTTCAACATGACGATTCTTGGTATCAATGTATGTCCCCTGAAAAACGCCTGGCAAAAATCCTGATTGCCAGTTCTGGGATTCCTGAATGGGGTAACCGCCGGGACACATGACCATGAATCCGGGCAAATTTTGATTTTCACTACCAAGACCATATGTCACCCAGGATCCCACACTGGGGCGAACCAATCGCGCATCACCGCAGTTCATCAGCATGAGCGAAGGCTCATGGTTGGGGACATCGGCTTTCATGGACCGGATCACAGCGATATCATCGATGCATTCCGCAACATGAGGAAACAGGTCACTGACTTCAATGCCACTCTGACCGTATCTCCTGAACTTCCATGGTGAGGCAAAGGCGGCGCCCGTTTGCCGCTCCGTCTTGAGATTACCTGTCGGCAGCATTTTGCCCGCGTATTTGTCGAGCATCGGCTTGGGATCAAATGTGTCTACATGCGAAGGCCCGCCATTCATGAACAGATGAATCACCCGCTTGACTTTGCTGGGAAACTGCGGATTTCTGGGAGCAAGCGGGATGCTGACATCTGCTGATACTTTGGATTTGGCAGAAAGAAAACCTGACGAACCCATCAAGGATTGCAGTCCCACAGCACCGAATCCCATGCCACATCGTGAAAGAAAATCACGACGATTAGGAGTATCATCCATGTCAGGTTTAAAATTCACATTTCCACTATATAGCAAAGAACACGCAGGCGCCAACAGGATCTTGGTGATTACCCGAGATGCAAACGCAATGAGCTACCTTGAGAGGCTTTTTCAACTGAGATCAGTGACGGAAATGTCGGTTTCCAGTAAAGACCATGGCAACACCGCGCTCATTGGCTGCAGCAATGACTTCCTCATCGCGCATGGAGCCACCGGGTTGGATGGCGGCAGTGGCACCTGCCTCGGCTGCGGCGATGAGTCCATCCGCAAACGGGAAGAATGCGTCGCTGCAGACGACACTCCCTTTCAAGGAAAGATCGGCTTCACCAGCCTTCCAAACGGCGATACGGCTGGAATCCACGCGGCTCATCTGACCTGCCCCCACTCCTAGAGTACGATCCTTGCCCGTGTAGACAATTGCATTGGATTTGAGATGCTTGACCACCCGCCAGCCAAACAACATGGCTTTGAGTTCATCATCACTTGGACTACGCTGAGTGACTACTTTCAAATCCCCCTCGCTTACCATTTTCTGATCAAAAGCCTGAGCAAGGTATGAATCGGCTCCCACGGCCCGGACCTGCCACCCTGAACTGATCTTAGTTTGACGCGCCTTGATCAACCGCAGGTTTTTCTTTTTCTGCAGAATTGCCAACGCATCAGGCTGAAAATCGGGAGCCACGATGACCTCACTGAAAATACCCGCGATCGCCTCTGCACAAGGCGCATCTATTGCCACATTGGATGCAATGATACCTCCGAAAGGGGCCTGTCGATCCGTAGCAAAGGCCTTTTCCCATGCATCGGCCAGCTGCTCGCTCTGCCCCACACCACAGGGATTTGTGTGCTTCAGTATGGCCAGAGTGGGCAATAACCCCTCAAACTCACTGATCAGGCTCTGAGCTGAGGTGAGATCCAGAATATTGTTGTAAGACAAAGCCTTGCCATGCAGCTGCTGAAAATACTCATTAAACCGGCCATAGAGTGCCGCTGCTTGATGAGGGTTCTCTCCATAGCGCAGATCCTGGACTTTCGCTGCCTGAACATGGATGTTTCTCGGGGCTGGACTGGCTTTTTCGCCTTCAGAAGCCAATTTATCGAATTCGCACGACAGGTGATTGGCAATCGTCGCATCATAGGCGGCAGTTCGAGAATACACCTTGGCAGCCAGCGCGCGTCTCAGCTCCAGTGTAGTGCCACCTTCCTCGCTGATTTGATCAGCAACCTGAGCGTAATCTGCCGGGTCAACAATAACGGTGACGCTTTGATGATTCTTGGCGGCACTGCGCAACATGGAAGGACCACCAATATCGATATTTTCAATGGCCTCCTCAAGGCTGACGTCCGGCTTGGCAATCGTTGCTTCGAATGGATAAAGGTTGACCACTACGAGATCAATGGCGTCGATACCGTGCTCCTGGACCGTTTTGCAATGGTCTGCGTTTTCACGCAGATATAAAAGGCCTCCATGCACCTTGGGGTGAAGCGTCTTCACTCGACCGTCGAGCATCTCTGGAAAACCAGTGTAATCGCTCAAGTCGCTTACCTCCAGACCAGCATCCCGAATCGCCTTGGCGGTGCCACCAGTAGAAATTAATGCCACCCCGGATTCGGAGAGTTTTTTGGCGAAAGGCACGAGACCTGATTTGTCAGATACGGATATAAGGGCACGTTGAATCTTCTGCGTCATTGCTATGAAATCAAACAGGAC
>JBDQII010000295.1:0-6513 GCA_040264395.1 Verrucomicrobiota bacterium | reverse complement strand
CTCCTGAACCTTTCATCTGAAGGTTCGAGAAGTTGATGGAATTGGGGGAGGATGACAATAAAACCAGATCTTGTCCGTTAGTGATAACAACCATGAATAGTATGAATTCATCAACAAAGCTTTATTCCATCACCGCTGTTTGCTTTTGTCTGCTTATTTCCCTGCTGCCACGCGGAGCCTCGGCTCAGGTCGTGGGATTTCCTGCTTCAAAAACAGCCATGGAACTTAGGCGAAACGTTTTTGAACAAGGACAAAAATCAGACCAGCCTTTTGCCAATTTTCGATTGTTCATGAAATATCAGTTGCCAGCCGGGCAGGAAGGAGCAGTTCATCTTGGGCAGCAAATCAAGCTGAACCTGCTTTCAGGCAATCATGTGATGTCGATTGAGCATGAACATCTGGACCGTCAAGCTGGACGCCTTTTTGCCATGGTAGATGGTCGTGAAATGATGAAGATGAACTTGCCTGTCAAGCAAACGAGTCAGTATCAATCGACGCAAGAAGAGTCTTCGAGTCTGTTTTCAATGGACGGTGACTATACCGTTTCTGCTCGATTCGTGACTGAGGGGAGCGGCACTTTGTTTGCAAAATGCATGGCTGAAGGAAAATGGTCCCCGAATGCAAAAGCGTTGTTCATCCGGGATGGACGTCTTGTTTTTGACATAGGTTGGCTGGGAGCGGTCTCTGGTGGGCCGAAAGTCAATGATGGGAAGCCTCATCATGTGGTGCTCCATGTGCGCAACGGGGATGTTGAACTCTTTTTGGACGGTCAGTCGGTGGGGAGAAAAAGAAGTTTCATGGCCGAGGACGAGAACGATCATGTTTTCAAGATCGGTGCTTCTGCTGAGGACTTTGGGTTGGATTGGGAAGGGGGCGACCTGCAGCAAATCCAATTCTGGAAAGGTGGGCTGCGTCAGCTGGCACTATCCAAATTGATTCAAGATGAGTCCATCGATAAAATCAAAGTTCAACCTGATTTCGAATGGCAAGGTGCAACTCTGGAGGAAACTTTTAATGGAGATGGCGTGCCCGGTTACCCTGTTGTTCTGAGGGTGGAAGGACCTGTTCGCATCGAAGAAGCCTGGGTTCAGCCGCTTGTGGCGACGGATCATGCCCAGCTGATGGCAGATTGGGATGATGAGACGATGGAAACAGGTAGGAAACTTTATCACAGCCTCTGTGTCACCTGTCACGGAACGGCTCAAACCCCCGGTTCACTCCCAACGGCACTCAAATTTCATGAAGGTGCATTCAAGAATGGAAAAGACCCTTACGGGATGTTCCAGACACTGAGTCGTGGTTACGGGTTGATGGTGCCTCAAGGGCAATACACTCGGGCGGAGAAATACGCGGTGATCCAATACATTCGTGAAAACCTGATCAAACCTCACAACAATGATCAGTATTTTGAAGTGAATGCTCCTTACCTGGCTTCATTGCCTCGACCTCTCAAGACTTTGAGGGAATCCGAGGCAGTGACAGAGCGTCGTGACAATCAATATGAATTGATGGATTTTGGGCCAGCCCTGATGTGGACGTATCAAGTGAATGACGCCGAAAAAATCTCTGAGTGGAATATAGCCCAGAAAGGGATCAACATTCGATTGAATCCTGGAGATGGAGGTGTTTCGAAGGGCAGGGCATGGATGGTTTACGACGAAGACACCATGCGTGTGGCTGCCGCCTACAGTGGCGATGCATTCACCGATTGGCGAGGCATCGCATTTGATGGATCCCATGGAACGCATACACGCATCAAAGGTGATGTGGCATGGATCAACTCCGATGCACCCGCCTGGAAGCACCCTTCACAGGATACATGGGAAGACCAGCGGATCGTTGGAAGAGACGGCCGTCAATTTGGTCCGTTGCCAAAGGACTGGGTGCATTACAAGGGTCTTTATTATCATGATGATAAAGCGGTCATACGCTACACCGTGGGAAATACGATGATTCTCGAAAAACCGGGTGTGTTTGATTACGGGAGTTCGCCCATATTTGTGCGCACGTTCAATGTGGCCCCCCATTCGCAAGCACTTGTATCCCGTATCGCGCCCGACCGGGATGACCTGGCAGTCAGTGTGCGAGGAGCGCCGGAAGTCACGACGAGGCGTCTCGCTGGTTTCGTGGAACTGGTGATTCCTGCGCGTGCATCAGATCAGCATTTCAACCTGCTCATTGCCAAAACGGATGTAGATACATTGAAGGGATTGGAAGCCGCGATTCCTGTCGAAGATCTCGAAGTGTTTACCCGAGGAGGTAAATCTCGTTTCGGTCAAAAAGTCATTCACACTCAGGGAGTTCAGGGCAATAGTGATGACCCCTTTGCTGTCGACGTACTGACCGTGCCGGATGCGCTGGCCAACCCGTGGGAATCATGGATGCGTCTTGGAGGATTCGATTTTTTTCCTGATAACCCGGATCGAGCAGCCGTCTGTACCTGGATGGGGGACGTATGGCTCGTGGACGGTGTGGCTGGTGATTTAAAAGACTTGCGATGGAGACGCATTTGTTCCGGATTGTTTCAACCCTTGGGGCTGAAAATTCATGAGGGTTTCATTTATGTAACATGCCGTGATCAGATCGCACGACTGCACGATTATAATGGGGACCAGGAAATTGATTACGTGGAGAGTTTCAATAATGACGCACAAGTGACGGAACATTTCCATGAATTTGCCATGGGGTTGCAAGTGGATCAGAGCGGTAATTTCTATTATGCCAAATCTGCACGTCACGCCAAAACGGCTTTGGTGCCACATCACGGCACATTACTGCGCGTGTCGTCCGATGGTTCGCGGACTGACATTGTGGCCAATGGATTCCGTGCAGCCAATGGAGTGTGCTTGAATCCCGATGGTACATGGATTGTGACCGACCAGGAAGGTCACTGGAATCCGAAAAACAGGATCAACTATGTCAAAGAAGGGGGGTTTTATGGGAACATGTTTGGCTACCACGACGTAAAAGACAGCTCGGATGACGCCATGGAACAACCTTTGTGTTGGATCACCAACGGTTTTGATCGTTCGCCTGCAGAGCTGCTCTGGGCAACTGAGCCTGCTCAGTGGGGGGCTTTGAATGGGGTGTTGTTGAACCTGTCCTATGGCTACGGCAAAATATACACCGTGCCTCACGAATTGATCCAAGGGCAGGCACAGGGTGGCATGTGCGAATTGCCTATTTCGCAGTTTCCAACAGGCGTCATGCGCGGGCGATTTCATCCCGGGAATGGTCAGCTTTACGGAGCGGGGATGTTTGCCTGGGCCGGAACCCAGCATCAAGCCGGGGGGTTTTATCGCATTCGTTACACGGGCAAGCCAGCCTATATGCCCACTGCACTGGAAGCCATTGAGACTGGCATGCGGATCACTTTTTCGGACCCACTCGACAAGGATTTCACGGAGAATGCAACTCATTACAAGGTTCAGACATGGGGCCTGAAGCGAACGGCAAATTATGGTTCGCGTCATTACGATGAGCGTGAATTAGCCGTTAAATCTGCTGTATTATCCCAAGACAGACGAACGCTCTTTCTTGAGATTCCTGAAATTCATCCGACATGGGGAATGGAAATGCGATGCGAACTCAAAGGCGCAGACGGTAATGAACCTGTTACCCGGGTGATACACAATTCCATCCATCATTTGGGTAAGGGACTCTTTTAGACTGAAAAGGAGCTTCAGTCATCACAAGCTGCCGCGCCTTCGTGCGCTGACAGATCATTTCACCTGGTTTCCTCAAAGGCTTTGATCAAGGCATCGACTTCATGTCTGTCACGATATCCTTTCAGGAATAATTTGAAACGGATGATGCCTTTTTGATCGATGATGAATGTTCCCGGATGGGGCACGCCGTCGATCCCGGATCCGGCTGCTTCCAGGTTGCGAACACCATAGGCTTCGATGGTTTTGCTGTCTGTGTCCGACAGCAACGGGAAGGTGATTCCGCTAGATCGAGCGAACCGTTTGAGTGTGTCCAGGGAATCGTAACTGATGGCAACCACGCTTCCACCTGTGGATTCAATTTTCTCCAAATTTTCCTGCAACTGAACCAGTTGCTTTTTGCAAAAAGGTCACCAATTTGCCGAGCGATAAAAAACCAGGGCAAGAGGTCCTTTTTGAATCAGTGATCGGAGTGTATGCTTTTTTCCATTTTGATCGCCTAAATTCCAGTCAGGTGCTGCGTGCCCTACACCAAGCCCTGTCTTTTCAGGCAGAGCTGAATCAGCAGCCTTGGTTGCGTTCATAGCAAGAGCGAGCCCTAGCATTAATCCTGCAATGATTTTTATTGGATGCATGTGCTTCATGGTGTGCTGAACCTAATGGTGTCAGACTCCATTGCAAGGAAGGAAGAGCTCCGCTGAACGCGGGGCAACCTACGTGTTCGAGGATTATGTTGATCTGTCGTCTTGGCAACGAATAACAATTTTTCCGAATTGCGACGAATGTTTCATGACGTCGAGTGCCTGATTTATCTCGGCAAGCGGGTAGATTTTATTGACCAAGGGCTGAATGTTTCTTGATTCAACCAAAGTAAGCATTTCCTTGAAGTCCTGAGCTGATCCCATGGTCGTTCCCTGTATACGAAGCTGTTTCCAGAATACTTTGAACATATCAATGTTTTTCGGGTTTCCTGAAGTCGCACCATAATTCACGATACGGCCTCCTGGTGCTGCCAACTCAATCAATGCGTGATATTCTTTTCCACCTGCGCTATCGATGATGACATCGAATGCTCCCGCTCGAGCTGCCAGCGACTTAAACCAGTTTTCATCATTGTAATTTTCGCCACCCTGAGCCCCCAGCTGGACGGCTCTTTCGATTTTGCTGCCTGAAGAAGAGGTAACCCAGACATGCGCTCCGCTGGCAACACTGAACTGAACGGCCAATGAAGCAACACCTCCTCCGGCTCCGGTGATCAAGATATTCATGCCTTTTTTGACACCTCCTTGGGTGAACAGAGCCCTGTAGGCGGTGAGTCCGGCAAGGGGAAGCGCGGCAGATTGATTCCAGTCGAGGCCAGCGGGTTTTGGATAAAGATTCCCAACAGGCACTTGCACCTGTGTGGCAAAGGTTCCGTCCATCGGCATGCCAAGGATGTGATATGATTCGGATTGCTTGGATGTGTCATCTCCCCAATCCAGACCGGGCTGAATGATTACTTTTCTGCCGTTCCAATCTGAATCCATACCAACACCAGTTTTCGAGACCGTTCCAGCCCCGTCGGAGCCAAGGATCACCGGTGTGCTTATGTCTGGATACATTCCGCAGGTAATCCAGTAATCACGTCGATTCAATGCGGCAGTTTCCAGATCGACGATTGCATGATCAGGGTCAGGTTCGAGGTCGGAGCGGGATTCTAACTGCAAGGGTTGTTTGAGCTGTCTGAGTATAGCGGCTTTCATACTTGAATTTGTTTTTACGACTTCAGCATGCGCAAATTGAGCCTGGCAAGACAGTTCAAAAAGGGACTTTAAATAGCGGGGAAGCCGCTCGGGTTCATTTGGTTTCTCGATGAGCTCTCATTGAAGTAAGTGTAAGAAAGTGCCCAAAAAACATTTGCCTCTAATCGTTTCCATCTATAAAAATATATCCACTATCATGATTCATTCACCAGCAATTTACCCTGTTTGCGGTCGTGTGTGGCGAGATTTGGTCAAAGGGCTTTTTTTGCTATGCATGGGGATATGCAGTCTCTTCTCATCTACCTTGCAATCTGCGGATGCTGCTTCGGTAAGCTACTACACTCAGATTCGTCCTATTTTTCAAGCCAAGTGCCACGGCTGTCATCAACCAGCCAAACCGGAGGGTGACTACATCATGACTCACTTTGAGACAATGATTCAGGGTGGGGAAAGCGATGGTAAAGCGATCCTTCCGGGGAATGCTGGCGAAAGCTATTTGGTCGAACTCATCACACCTGTCAATGGCAAGGCCGAAATGCCTCGCAAAGATGAACCCCTTTCCCAAGTTGAAATCGATCTTGTCAAACAGTGGATAGATCAGGGAGCATTGAACGATACCCCGGCAAATGCGGTTCCCAAATTCGATTTGGATCATCCTCCCGTCTACACACGGCCCCCCTTGATTGCCTCCTTGGATTATTCGCCGGATGGAGCATGGTTAGCTGTATCCGGTTTTCATGAGGTGCTTCTTCACAAAGGAGATGGTTCCGGACTTGAAAAACGATTGATTGGACTCTCACAGCGGATTGAATCGGTCAGATTCTCACCTGATGGTCGAAAGCTGGCCGTTGCAGGTGGTTCGCCAGGGCGGATGGGAGAATTACAAATCTGGGATGTGGACGATGGAACTCTGGATCTTTCAGTGCCTGTTTCCTATGATACCGTCTATGGCGTCAGTTGGTCTCCTGATGGTGAGCTTGTGGCTTTGGGTTGTGCTGACAATACGTTGCGAGCCTTTCAAGTTGCAGATGGTAAGCAGGTGCTTTTTCAAGGATCTCACAATGATTGGGTCATTGACACGGTTTTTAATGTGAAGGGAGATCATG
>JBDQII010000294.1:0-6554 GCA_040264395.1 Verrucomicrobiota bacterium | reverse complement strand
TTTTGTGGATCCAGATCCAAAAGTCCGCCAAGAGCACATCGATCATACCATCAAATGCATCAACCTTGCCCACGAAATGGGAATTCCTTGCATACGCCTGAATTCAGGGAGATGGAATACGATCAAATCCTTCAATGACCTGATGGCCGCCAGAGGGCTGGAACCTATCTTACCAGGCCATACGGAGGATGAAGGGTTTCAATGGTGCATTGACAGCATCGAAAAATGTCTTGTCCAAGCAGAAAGAAAAGGAGTCCTACTCGCACTGGAAAATCATTGGGGTTTGACACGCACCCCTGAGGGATTGCTGAGAATCCTCAACAGCATTGATTCACCTTGGCTAGGTGCCTTGCTGGATACAGGCAACTTCCTTGAAAACCCTTACAGGAAGCTGGAAAAAGTCGCTCCTGAGGCAGTGTTTGTTCAAGCAAAAACCTATTACGGTGGAGGTGAGTGGTATACCCTCGATCTTGACTACGATCGGATCGCCCGCATCTTGAAGAACGTAAGATACCACGGCTATGTTTCGCTTGAATTCGAAGGCAAGGCCCCATCGGACACAGGCGTGGCCCAGAGTGTCTCCATGCTGCGTTCGGCTCTGAGTTAAATCCTACTCCTTTATGGATGACAACGCAGGAACACAATCAATCGGGGGCCGAGAAACGTCATGGCAAAGCTGAGAAGCCAGAAAACCATCAGACTCCAGAAGTTGACTCGACCAAAATTCCGGTCAGCAAGCTGAAGGGGGTCGGTTCAGAGAAAACAGCGCTACTGGCCAAGTTGAAAATAGAAACGATCACTGACCTGTTGCTGCACCGCCCCAAGCGATACGAAGATCGTACCTGCCTGAGCCAAATCAAGGACCTCTCTCTGGATAAACCCGCTTCGGTCTACGGAGAAATCATTACTTGCGGAGTCAAGTATTGGAGGGGGCGCTCCATGTCGGTTTTTGAAGCTGTTGTTGAGGATGCAAGCGGACGACTTCGATGCCGCTGGTGGAACATGCCATTCCTGAAAAAAATCTACACTGAAGGGCACAGTATTTTTGTTTATGGAAAACCAAACAACCTCAAGCCTCGAACCATGGATCATCCTGAAACTGAATTTGTTGGAGATAACGAAGAGGATTCACTGCTGCACCTGAACCGTATCGTTCCCGTCTATCGATTGACGGAAGGGATCCAGCAGAGATGGTTGAGAGAAAAAATTTACGAGACTACAAGGGCTTATGCAAGCGAGGTGGTTGAACCCAATATCGCGTATCCAAAAGAACATCCACTCACCTACCAACAGGCAATCACTCTGCTGCATATTCCTGAGACAATGCGGGACGCAAATTCAGCAAGGGAACGGTTGGCCTTGGAGGAGGCAACCACACTCCAGGAAAATGTACAGATTCGACGCAAAAGATTCATGGAATCCATGAAGGCTTTGCCTTGTGCTCATGACAACCGATTCATTAAGCCGTTCCTGGAATCGCTTCCATTCCAACTCACAAAAGCTCAAATCCGGGTATTGGCAGAATTCAGGGAAGATCTTTCCGTTCAACACCCTATGCGACGACTGCTGCAGGGGGATGTGGGCTCCGGTAAAACAGTCATTGCGGTGATGGCCGCCTTGATGGTTTTGGAAAGTGGATACGACGCAAGCATGATGGCCCCGACGACGTTACTGGCGGAGCAGCATTACAGGACCATCAGTCAATGGCTGGCCCCCTATCCAATCCAAGTCGCACTCCATACAGGAAATACAAAAACTCCAACAAAGAGTGAACTTCCTTTGTTCACCATCGGCACTCATGCCTTGATCCAATCAAATGAAACATCAAAGAAACTGGGCATGGTCATCATCGACGAACAACACAAGTTCGGCGTAACCCAGCGTGACAAACTACTTCGCCGGGGGGCACATCCACACTTGCTGGTCATGACCGCAACACCCATCCCTCGAACCATGGGGCTCACTCTTTACGGCGATCTGGATATTTCAACACTTGAGGAAATGCCGTCAGGCAGAGGATCGCTCAAGACCTATTTGAGGACTGCCAATTCAAGACCTAAAGTGCTTAGTTTTTTAAAAAAACAAATCGAAACAGGACGGCAGGCGTACTTTGTATTCCCAAGAGTGGAGGGAAAAGAACAATCCGAAATCACTGCTGTCACCAAAGAGTTAAGCGTTTTGAGTGAATACTTTGCACCCTACAGAGTAGCAATGGTTCATGGGAAAATGAAAAGCGAGGAGACTGACTGCATCATGCGTTCTTTCAGTGAAGGAGAAACCCACATACTGCTGGCTACAACGGTGATCGAAGTCGGAGTGGATGTCCCCAATGCGACGGTCATGGTCATTGAAAATGCCGAACAATTCGGACTGGCACAACTCCACCAAATCCGTGGCCGTATCGGTCGTGGATCACATGCTTCCCACTGCATTTTGATTGGGGACGAAACCAAACAAGAGGCTTGGGAACGGCTCAAGGTGCTGGAGCAAACACGAGACGGTTTCCTGATCGCCGAAGCCGATTTCAAAGTAAGAGGTCCGGGAGAACTCGCCGGCAAACAGCAAAGCGGACTCCCCAAGTGGCGTTACCTTGATCTTTGCAAGGACCGTATTCTTCTGGAATCGGCGCGTACAGAAGTTCGAAGGACGCTTGGACTAGGCTAGAGAGGGCCATACAGAATCCGGAAATACCACCTACCCTTTTTTGCATGCGCCAAAAACTCATGATGCAACATATGGAAAACATCCCGATAACCGGTTGCTTTTTTTGTATCTCAATGTAGAAAAGAGGAAGGATTATTTGTCCAATTATCCCATCGATTGCATCTCAGCGATGTAGTCGCAGGAAAAGTGGGTTTCGTTCGAGGGAGGTCAATGCGTCCTGTGATTATTTTTGGCGTCAGCAATCGTCATTTTATTAAAACACTTTTATGCCAAACAACATCATCACTGCGGCGTTGGAACCCATCCTCAAATGCCATCGCCAGCAGCAGATCAGGAAGAAAATCACTCTATTGTGGACGGCACTGGGATCCACAGGCCTTCTTTACGCCCTGATCAGGCAAAAACAAGGATGGGACCATCCTCATGCCTTCAACATATTCATCACACTCTGGATAACAGGCACCCTGATTCTGTGGATCCAACACCGAAGGACCCGGCTCTCTCTGAGAGAGGTCGCCCGGAGGATCGAGCAGGAACACCCCAAGCTGGAGGCAGCATTGATCACGGCACTGGACCAGCAACCGGATCCGAAGTCAGGGGATTACCATCACCTTCAAACCCGTGTGATTCGTGAAGCCCTCGAAAACAATCTCAATGAACCGTGGGACCAGCCATTTCACATCCAGTTGTTTTTCACGGGAGTGCTGCGTTTTGCCAGTTTGCTGATTGTTGCCTTCGGTGCTTACTTGATTAAGAACCCCATCGAATGGGAAAAACCAAGCTTGGAGGCGTCAGTATACAGCGGTCAACTCGCTGTGGAGCCGGGTAATGTTGAAATGGAACGCGGAGATGCTGTTGTCATCACGGCGAGATTCGGCCAAAAGGTTCCTTCCAAGGTTAGCCTGGTCGTCATGCCGGCAAACGGACAAACTCAAACATTATCGATGAAGAAAAGCATGGACGATCCTCTTTTCGGAGCCAGCCTGCTGTCGGTTGATGCCGACACGGTTTATTATGTCGAGTTTGACGGCAAAAAATCCGAGACCTACAAACTTTTGACCTTCGAACACCCCAAGCTCCAGCAAGCGGATGCGTATTTGAATTACCCAGCATACACGGATGAGAAACCACGCACCATCAAAGACACCCTGAGAATATCTGCTGTTGAAGGCACACAGTTGGACTATGAATTTTTAATGAACAAGCCTGTGGCAAGAGCAGACCTAAAAGACAGAGATGGAAATCTGATCAGCCTGAAAGCCGACACCACTCGCTCCAACATCTACAGACTTACAACAGTGTTGCAAGAATCGTCGAGATACCTGCTTGATCTTGAAGATAAAGACGGGCGAGCGAACAAATTACCCACTGAAATCGTAATCAAAGTATCGACGAATCAACCTCCTGCTCTGAAATTGACATTTCCCGGCGGTGACCAGCGTTTTTCAGCCTTGGAAGAAGTGACATTCGAAGGAGAGACATGGGATGACTTCGGATTGAAAGCGCATGGATTTGGTTTTCAGGTTAGCGGTGAAGAACCTGTCGATATCCAGCTTGGTGATGAGGCGCCAGCCAAAAAGAAAGTTGATATCTCGCACTTGTTGACACTCGAAGACCTCACACTTGAACCTGGTGGTTTGGTATCTTATTACCTCTGGGCCGAGGATATTGGCCCGGACGGAAGCCTCCGAAGGGCTTACTCAGATATGTATTTCGGTGAAATAAGGCCCTTTGAGGAAATCTTCAGGCAAGGTCAACCCAATGCTCAGCAGCAACAGCAACAACAGCAGCAGCAGCAAGGAGAACAAGGCAGCCCTACCCAACAGTTGGCCGAACTGCAAAAAGAAATTATCAGTGCAACATGGAATACCAGGCGAGAGCAGTCTGGGAGTGCCATCTCGGACAAAGGGCATGATGACCTCCAGATTGTGCTCTCTTCACAGGAGGACGCTATTGCTCAGACCGATCAAATACTTGAAGCAGCTGCTCAGGAGCCTCAAGCAACGGAACTCCTGACACAGGCGAAAGAAGCCATGGAAAAGGCTGCTGATAATCTGTATGACGCGGTGCATGATCGATCCATGACAGCCTTGTCCAAGGCCCTGATACATGAGCAAACCGCCTATCAACTCATCCTCAAGGCCAACCCCAAGGAATCCAGCGTCACGCAAGGAGGCGGCGGCGGAGGCGGCGGGGGAGGTCGTTCTCAGCAGCAACTGAATCAATTGGAAATGACGGAGGAACAGGATCGATACGAAACGCAGAGTCAGGCTTCAGGCATGCAAAATGAACAACAAAACGAAGCCTTGCAAAATCTAAATCGATTGAAGGAATTAGCGCGCCGTCAGGAGGATCTGAATGAGCGATTACAGGAATTGCAAACCGCCCTCAGCGAAGCCGAGTCTCAGGGGCAGGAAGAGGAGATCGAGCGCGAGCTGAAAAGGCTGCGTGATGAGCAACGCCGAATGCTCGAGGACATGGACGATTTAAATCAACGACTTGCCGAAAACGAGTCTCCCGAGAATGCCGAATCGATGTCCCAACTCGACCAGGTCAGGGAGCAGGCACAGGAGGCCGCTGAATCAATTGAAGAGCAGGAAATTTCCGATGCCCTTGCTGCGGGTTCCAGAGCCCAGGAAGGTCTGGAGGAAATGAAAGAGGACTTTCGAGAGCGTAACTCAAGCCAGTTCTCCGAGGCCATGAAGGACCTAAGGGAGCGCACGCGTGAACTGAGTGAGCGTCAGGATGAATTACGAGAGCGTTTGAACCAGGCTCAAGGAGAACAGCAACGTCAGTCACTGGGTGCTTCTTCTCAGGCGAAGGAGGCCATGGAGATAAGCGAAAAACAGCAGCAGGAAATTGATCAGATAATGGAAGACGTTCGACGCATCAGCGATGAATCCGAGATTGCAGAGCCCTTGTTGTCTCGTCAACTCAGCGAGACATTTCGCCGGACAGATCAGGATCAACTGACAGAAATGCTCGAAACAACCCGCCAATTATCCCGCCTCAACATGGTGGACAAGGCCGCTGAACTGGAGCGGCAGATTCACCCTGAGATCGAATCGCTGGAAGAACGCATCGATCAGGCTGCGCAGAGTATTTTAGGAGATGGGGTCGAAAGCCTCAGGCGTGCGCGAGATCTGCTGGATGAATTATCAGAAGATCTGAACCAGGAAATCGCTCAAGCCACAAGCCAAACGGAAGACCCGACAGGATCCAGCCTACAGGAGGGCCAACCCTCTCAGCAAGGTCAGGGAGCATCACCGCAGGAAAACTCCAAGGAAACACCCACACAAATGGCGCAGGGGGAAGGTAATCCACCCGGTCAAGGCCAGGGTGATTCTCAGGAGGCAACTGATGCTCGGGGCCAGGGCTCAGGGCAGCCTCCAGGTCAGGGTAATGATGGCAATCAGGGAGAATCCCAAGAAATTGCTCAGTCCGAAGAAGGAATCCGTGGGCAGGGACAAGGACAGGGAAGAGGCAGCGATGAGCAACCTCAGGAGCGTCAAGAGTTGCGCAATGGCCAAGGGCAAAGCGAACTGGCTCGGTCATGGATGAATCAGGGAGGCGGAGGTAATGGTGGTGGAAGCACGGATGACGCCCAGCAGGGCCCCCTCACTGGAAATGAGTTCAGAGAATGGAGCGATCAGTTGCGAGAGGCAGAAGAGATGGTGGATGTCCCGGAACTGCAAAACGATATTGCTGCCATTCGTGACAGAGCACAGGCAGTTCGTCGAGAGTTACGAAATGAAGGCAAGGAACCCCAATGGGACCTTGTCCAACTTCAGATCGAAAAACCTCTTTATGAAGTCAAGAAACGCATCAACGAAGAATTGGCTAAGCGAATATCCAAGGAGGCTGTGGTGCCAATTGATCGAGATCCGGTT
>JBDQII010000293.1:0-6558 GCA_040264395.1 Verrucomicrobiota bacterium | reverse complement strand
GTTGTCGTTGATGCTTGCCTGCGTTCGGGTGGACACTTGTCCATTGATCCAATCAGGGAGATGAATTCAAATCTGACCTCCGATCAACAAGTTGTACATTGATAATATCCAAATCAAGTTAATTCATAAGCTCCCCTTATAGGTAAGGGTAATTTTCAGCTCTTTGGTAATACTAAACGTATGGATTGCAGTGACCATACGTTGGTCACTCGAACAGTCAGGGTATTTCATCCAAATGATGGATCAGTCAGCATTGAGACAGCTATTACCTTTTGCGCCTCCTTTGCTCGTGGGAAAGATTCATGGGGATCAAAAGATTCAACCAAAATCCAGGGTGTTGAATTAGAAGGCATGCGAATCCGAACATGATTTGTGCTTCAGGTTCCTATGTGCTTCTTTTTCTGCTTCAAAGCAGAAAAGACCAACAAAAGGCTTAACCTTGCAAAACCTCAGACAATGGTCCTATTTTGCCTCCAGTGAAAATACTTTTCATTGGAGATATAGTGGGGCGACCGGGTCGTCGAGCTGTGAGAGAGTGTGTACCGAAACTCGTGGAAAAGCACCAGATCAGCATGGTAATTGCCAACGGTGAAAACTCGGCAGGTGGAGCGGGTATCACACCTGCAACGGCACGAGAGATTCATGATGCAGGTGTGGATGTGATCACGAGTGGGGATCATTTGTGGGATCAACGCGAGGTAATTGGATTACTGGAGAAAGACCCTTATTTCGTTCGTCCTTTAAATTATCCCAAAGATACTCCTGGCCACGGATATGTGTTTTGGCAAAAAGGTGAACTACCACAAGTAGCAGTGGTTAATTTGCAAGGAAGAACCTTCATGGCTGATCTGGAAAATCCTTTTCTGGCCATAGACGCCATCATCGAAGAAATACGGCAGCAAACCTCTATTGTCATTGTTGATTTTCATGCCGAGGCCACCTCCGAAAAAATAGCCATGGGCCGTTTTCTTGACGGCAAAGTCAGCCTGGTCGTTGGAACTCACACCCACGTACCGACGGCTGACGAGCAAATTTTTCCAGGAGGTACCGCTTTTTTGTGTGATACGGGATTCACAGGCCCTCAGGCAAGTGTTTTAGGTAGAGAAATTGAACCTGTCATCAGGCGTTTTTTGACCTGTCAACCTCAACGATTTGGAGTGGCTCAGAAAGATGTGATGTTGCGTGGGGTATTGATCGATGTGGATGAGAAAACAGGCAACACGACATGCATCATGCGTATTGCCGAGTCTCTGGAGCCTCGAAGCTAACTGGAGGAATCAGAGGTATTCAGGTGTCGTTCGGTAAGAGTGTTCAGGGCAATTGACTCTCATTGTTCATCAAACTTATTTGCAATCAGGGCTTCAATTTCTGCAAAAGCCTGACTCGCATCCTTTCCTTTAATCTCAATCAACAGAGTGCTGCCGGGGCCGGCGGCCAGCATCATCAGTCCCATGATACTTTTTCCATTGACGCGTTCACCATCCTTTTCAACAAACACATCCGCGTCAAACTTGCTGGCCACTTTGACGAACATAGCGGCCGGTCTGGCGTGAATTCCCATTTTGTTGGTTACTACCAACTCTCTGGAAATACTTTCAGTTGGATTTGGCTGAGGCATTATTTTTTGAGTTCTCCAAGAAATGCAGTGGCAAACACTACACAATTACAAAATAGACGCTAGAGAATTTTTATTGGATTGGAGTTAGTATCTGCTGTGCATTCTTCAGCCTTTTGCAGGCCGATCACGAGTCATTTTTTTCAAAAGGCGTTCGCTTAAAGCTTTTGCCGTATTGATTCCAGACATCTTTAGCTTTGTCTGGAAAGCAGCTACTTCGATCAAGCGTGCCAGATCACGACCGGGTCTTACTGGAATAGTAATGTGAGGTATCTCTACTCCCAATATTTTAACGTAATCATTATCAATTCCAAGTCTGTCAATTTCTTTAAGCTTATCCCAATGAACAAGCGTCACTACCAGATTCACTTGTTTCTCAGTCCGAAAACTTCTAACTCCAAACATGGCGGCCACATCAATGATTCCGATCCCACGGATTTCCATTAGGTTACGTGTCATCTCATTGCTGGTTCCAACAATATAGTGGTTGTCGATGCGTGTGACGATGGTTACATCATCGGCCACCAAACTGTAGCCTCTTTCAACAAGAGCCAGGACGGCTTCACTTTTTCCGATTCCACTGTCACCTCTTATAATGACGCCGACACCCAGGATATCGACCATTCCTCCGATTTCATTGCATCTGGGAGCGAACATCATTTCAAGTGCAAGCGTAGCCAGATTGATGAAGCGCATGGTAATGAGCGGTGTCTTGAAGACTGGGACCTTGGCTTTTTTCGCAGCCTTGAGCAGGGCGACATCCGGATTCAAATTCCGTGAAAACACCACGCATGGGATTTGAGTCTTAAAGATCCATTTATATCGCTCATCTCTCTCCTGTGCAGAGAGTGATCGGAGGTAAGTCGTTTCGACACTTCCAAAGACCTGAACCCTTTTGCTTGCAAAATATTTCTTAAATCCCGCGAGTGCCAGACCGGGGCGATTGACGGTCGGTTCGTGGATTTTTCTTTGCAGATTATGAGCGGCTCCAATGGGATGAAGTTGTAATTCCTGATCGTGCTCAGACACAAGCTGCTCCACTGTGACGAAAGGAACAGCATTCTTTTGGCTGTTTTTTTTGCTCATAAATTGAAATCAGGTCCAAGGTAAATATCTCTTGCCTGAGGGTCTTCGACCAGAAACTCTGCTGGCCCATGACACAAGACCTTGCCTTGATGAATAAGGTATGCTCGATCCACAAGTTTGAGGGTTTCCCTCACATTGTGATCTGTAATGAGGATTCCTAAACCTCGATCTCTGAGGCGCCTTACTATTTTCTGCACTTCATAAACTGCAATCGGATCGATCCCGCTGAAAGGTTCATCAAGCAGGAGAAGTTTGGGTTGAGTTACCAGAGCGCGTGTGATTTCGAGTCGACGTTTTTCTCCCCCGCTTAAGGTGTAGGCTTTGCTCTCGGATAGCCTTGCCAAATCCAGTTCGTCAAGCAGTGCCATCAGGCGCGTTTTGCGCTCTCTCGCACTCATTTTGCATGTTTCGAGGATGGCGAGAATATTTTGAGCGACGGTAAGTTTTCTGAATACGGAGGGTTCCTGAGTCAGGTACCCCATGCCCAATCGCGCACGCTCGTGCATGGCCAGATTGGAAACAGGATTCTCCTGAAAATAGACTTCGCCCTCATCCGGTCGAACCACACCCACGACCATATTGAAAGAGGTTGTTTTACCTGCGCCATTAGGTCCCAAGAGTCCGATGATTTCTCCAGGTTGGACATGGATGGAGACGCCGTCCACGACCCTTCGACCTTTGTAGGCTTTTGCCAGTGCCTCGGTTCTCAGTAAGGATGCTTCGCTGGTTTGGGCAATATTTTCCTGTTCCGGTAATTCCATGGTTTATCTTTGAGATTAGATTAAATGCTCCCCTTATTACCACACTTCCGGGTTCTTGATGGTCTTGATACGGTAACGTCCACGAGGTCCGTTGAAGCGATGCTTGGCTTGGTCCCACATCAAGGATTCACCCTCGGCGAGAATGTATTGAGATGGACGACCGGATTTACCTTCGAGCGTCGTCATGATTCTGGGCTCGCCCTGGAGCTCAATCATTTGAGTCTGGGGGTAAAACACGGCAGTCTCTCCTCTCGCCTTACCTTTGGGATGTGTCATTGATACATTGCCTTCCGCTCGCAATCGTTCCATTTGGCGAGTTGATTCTGAGAAGATACCGTTGATTTCACGACATGTCATACGCCCTTGTTCGCCGACTACATGAACTGCACCTGTAGCGAAAATGTTTTTGATCCACTTGCGATCTGGTGAAAACAAGACCTCCAGAGTATCGCAGTTAAGTGTTTCATCTTGAAACTGGATACTTACTTCACCAGTAAACACTGCCTTATCGACTATGAGAGAGTATTCCTTTGATGTGATTCGTACTTGGTTGAGGGCCTTGGATGGATCACGGGTAGATTGATTGTCTCCAAAGTTCAGGATACCGATACTTGATATCGTAGAATCTGGAAACTCAAGCGTGGCGAGGCGACTGACATGAATCGTATTCGATACATCCTTTTTGTTGATTTCAATGCGCTCACCGCGTGCCACGAATTCCTCCGTATCGACCTGAGCATTTCCAGTTAAAATGACCGTCTCTTGACCTGGAGCAATGGGCTTATAGGCAACTTTATTTGCTTTTGCAATGAAGTCCTCATCCCCATCCTGCTGAGTCATCTGAACCATTCCAGAAGCCTCAATCATCAGGGCGGTTTTCTGTTTCTCATCAATATCAGCGGTCAGCGTTTTGCAGCTCAAAGTCCACGCATCACCCTGAGAAGCCTTTACGAGTCCTTCGAATCGTAGCTCAGTTCCATCGAACTCGTATTGATCGGCGCTGATTTCGATAGGCTGTTGCTCGGACTGAGGCTCATTTGTTTGCTGAATCCTAATGTCACCCAGATCCAGGCTTGCCCAGGCCTTACCTATGACTTTGAAGAACTGCCTTGTTTCCGAGGCTGTTACCCGGATTCGATCGCCTTTGCCCCTGTGGTCTTGTGTGCTCCAGGTAGGAGCATCCATTATTTCAATCACATCCTGGGATGCTTGCCCAATTCTATAAACCGCACGGCCTCCGCTTGCCTGGATTGGGGCATTTGCATCCAGCAGTTTTATGACCAACTGATCTTCAGCTAAAACCTCTTTGAAACCTTGAATTTCCTCACTCAGGTCAATTTGCAGTTTGCCGCATGAAATTTCCAAATGCCCGGGATCCGTCGCGAATACTTGATCCTGATAAATGGCCTTGGAATTGGCATGGTTGAAGACAAAACGATTGGACTGGATTTTGACATTGGAAGAATGCTGCGGCACGGATGAACCAGTCTTGTTCTCTTTTTTACGTCCTGCGCCAATCAAATTCTTCTTTATTGTCGTACTTACTTTGTTGCTGATGACAAGCAATGCCTGGCTTTGTGACCATTTCCACCCAACACCTTCGATAACAAATCCTCCATCCGCAGTTCTGAGAATAATGTTTTTTGCAGAGGACGCATCATAATTACCTTCAGAGAGGTAAGGCATGTTGCATTCAGGAGATTCAATAAAGAATTCCGGAGTGGATTGCGTCCCCTCTTTATTGAGTTGTATGCTGAGTTGAGTGATTCTGGAGCCATTAATTTCCTCGCCTCGTAAAATTGTGGTGACCTGATTGTTTTCAGTGACTGCTGCTTCCCACCCTCCCCGGATTGTAGCGCTTTCAATATCCGCGGCCTGAGGTTCATTGAGAAAAATTAGAAAAAAAGCAGCAGCGACAGGAGTGAGCAAGGAGCTTTTCAAAATTTGAACGCAGGATTGCATGAATTCCAAAGGTTATCGTTTTGCCGTATCGTTGGTTAAACTAAAATTTCTCATTTGAGGGCTGCTTTTATTTTGGAAAGCGAACCTAGCAGACGGTTTATTTTCGAAAGAGGCACCATATTGGGACCATCGCTCGGGGATTGACTTGGGTCTGGATGCGTTTCGATGAAAATTCCATTCGAGCCTGCGGCAATGGCCGCTCGAGCCAATACAGGTGCAAACTCTCCCTGGCCGCCGGATTGATCTCCCTGTCCGCCAGGTAATTGAACAGAATGCGTTGCATCGAACACCACCGGATAGCCCAATTGATTCATGATAGGAATTGATCTCATGTCTGCCACCAAATTGTTATAGCCAAAACTTGAACCTCTTTCGGTAAGTAAAAGTTTCTTATTTCCAGCCTCTTGAACTTTGCCAACCACGTTTTTCATGTCGTTGGGGCTTAAAAATTGACCTTTCTTGACATTGATGATTTTTTTGGTCCGTGCAGCTGTCCACAAGAGGTCGGTTTGGCGGCATAAAAAGGCAGGTATCTGGATGATATCCAGCACCTTCCCTGCTTCATGCGCCTGAGATTCGGTATGAACGTCACTGAGGATTGGTAATTGCATATCCTTTCTGACTTGAGCCAGAATTTCGAGCCCCTGCTCGAATCCCGGGCCTCGAAAAGTTTTTCCCGATGATCGATTGGCTTTGTCGAAACTCGCCTTGAAGACGTAGGGAATATTCAATTTGTGGCATGTCCGCTTAAGGTGACGAGCTATTTCAAGGCAGAGTCCGGCATCTTCAATCACGCAAGGGCCTGCAATGAGAAAAAAGTTTTTACTTCTATTCAACTGTCGAAAAAGCTCGGATGGCGCTGGTATCATCGAAGGCATGTCTATGTTCTAAAAAGCGATTTTACTAGTTAAAAGGCAAGGATGACAGAGTTTTTACCGTGTGCTTCTCAAATTATGGCAAAGTGCCACTGATCAAACTGAGCACCATTTAGCCATGGTTTTTTAAAATCCTCTGGTAAAACCCAATATGCCGTAATAGGGTGCAGCTCTTTTTCGAACCTTAAATTTTTACTTATGGATATCGTTTTTAGTTGCCCCGGTTGCCATCAGGAACTTGTTGTTGATGCACAAGGTG
>JBDQII010000292.1:0-6565 GCA_040264395.1 Verrucomicrobiota bacterium | reverse complement strand
GCATGAATTGGTCATAAGGCTTATCCTCGTTGAAGGACTTGATGACATAATCACGGTATCGCCAGGCTTCCTGTTTCTCGTCGTCCCGTTCGTAGCCATTGCTTTGTGCAAAGCGCACGACATCGAGCCAATGTCTTCCCCAGCGTTCGCCGTAGCCCGGCATGGAAAGCAGGTGATCGACTCTTTGTTCAAAGGCATCGGGGCGTTGGTCCGCTTCGAATGATTCTACCTCTGCTTGCGTTGGGGGCAAACCGATCAAGTCGAAGTAAGCCCGACGTATCAGCGTGCGCCGTGAGGCTTCTGGGTTGGGTGTGAGTTGCTTTTCGCTGAGTCGTGACTCGATCGCCTCATCGAGAGAGGCAAAATGCTGGTCGGGCAAGGGTTGAAAGGCCCAATAATCTTTCTTGATCATGGGAGCATGGCCTTCCTTGTTTGCTGCTTCTCCATCCTGACTCTTCGCGGTGGTATCGATGGAGTGGCTGGATCCCCCTGGCCATGGAGCGCCCATGGCAATCCATTCTCGAAGATGTTCGATTGTTCGTTTTCCCAGTTTGTTTTTGGGTGGCATCTGAAGTTCTGCATTCGAATATTGGACTGCCTTGATTATCAAGGATTCCTTGGGATTGCCGAGTGCTAAAGCCGGTCCAGAATCCCCCCCTTCAAGCATCCCCTTCAGCGTGTCCAATCGCAGGCCACCCTTCAATTTTTCGGAAGTGTGGCATTCAAGGCACTGATCAATCAGGAGGGGCCTGATATGCCGTTCGAAAAAAGAGATCCCCTTGATGTCGCTCGCGGAGACTGCGCAAGTGTTCAAGGCTAAACAGAGGAAAACCAGCATGAGACATGCATGCACGATGTTTAGAACTGTCCAGTTTGATTTTGTAACAAACATCTCAATAGCTAAGGATTGACCGCAATTTACAGAAAGCAGCTGATCCAATTCAAGATCTATCGGGTGTGTAGTATTTTGGGCTCTAATTCCCCTTGTATGAACCTTGGCTTTTAAAATAGAAAAACGGAGCTAAAAAAAGAGAAGGAGGGGACTATGTTCATTCCTCTATTGACTCTCAAAAATATTTTCAAGGTGAGAAAAATAATATTTTTCATTAATGCCTGGCAACAAGTGATTTAAAATAGATCAGTTATTTTAAAGGTGGTAGGGCTTTTATTTTATCATATGAGGCTGAAATAAAAAGCAGGCTCAGGAGGAATAAAGACGTTTCCAAGCGAGTGAGTCATTTTTATGCAAGTGAAGCGATTTCTCTGCTTGACCCGTTCACAGCTTCACTATCATTGTAGGCCTCAACAAAGTTATCTAACTTAACTATAAACAAACCATATTGTATTTTATTTTTCCAAAAAAAAGGCAAATAAGTATTGCATTTGAGCTGTGCTCTTTGCGCTGCCTGCTCGCCTTGTTTTTACCGCTGGCAAGCCTTGCAGAGACTCCTGGCTTACTTAATTTTCAGGGACGCGTGCTCGTGGGGGGCACTGTTTTTGAGGGTGAAGGTCAATTTAAATTTGCGTTGGTCAATGGGGATGGATCTGAGTTGTATTGGGGGAATGCAAGCGATGGGGATCAGGATGGACAGCCCGATCAAGCCGTGTCTGTTCCTGTTTCTGCTGGACTTTATTCCGTATTGCTGGGTGATACATCTCTCGCCAACATGGCGCCCATGCCCGCCGAAACTTTCGCCAAAAATCCATTGTATCTGCGCGTTTGGTTCAATGATCAGGTGAATGGGTATGCTCATCTGACTCCTGATCAACGAGTGGTTCCGACGGGATATGCACTGGTAGCCGGAACGGTTGCTGATGGAGCGATCACGTCTGAGAAACTGGCACCTGATGCATTGGATTCGATATCTGAATCAATTGTTCCTCAAGGTTTTACGGTTGTTTCTTCCAAAGCTCAGGATGCTGATCTCATGGCAAAAAGTTTTGTGCCTTTCATGAGTGTGCCCGCACCGCCCTGGTATCTCGGATCCTCCGACCACGATCTTTCAGCGCGGTTTGGTCATTCAGCGATTCGGAGTGAAAATGCCTGGATTATCTGGGGAGGAACTTTGGGGTCAGGGGTTTATTCCAGCACAGGAGCCATGTATTTGACTGAGTCCGACCAGTGGCAAGCGGTATCTTCTCTGGATGCTCCTTCGGCGCGTTCCGGTCATTCGGCGGTTTGGAGTGGTGAATCCATGATTATCTGGGGTGGGTTCGGTGCGACAGGTTATGCCAATGATGGGGGGCGCTTCAGAATCGCAAACTCAAGCTGGTCTCCAATTTCGGTAACTGAAGCTCCCCAAGGGCGTGAGGGGCATATTGCTGTCTGGACGGGCACGCAGATGCTCGTTTGGGGTGGACGCAACAACTCAGGGTTGCTTGGAGATGGCGCGATCTACGATCCAGCTTTGAATACTTGGACGACGTTGGCTCTGCTCAACGGTCCTGAAGCTCGCATGGGAGCCACCGCCATATGGACTGGAGACCGCTTGCTCATCTGGGGGGGGCAGGGAGCCAATGGTTTCCTTAACAGTGGGGCACAATTGACTTTTGACGCTAACGGGTCGCCGCTTGCTTGGCAGCCCATCTCGCTTACAGAAGCACCGACAGCTCGCAGTGAGCATACGGCGGTGTGGAGCGGTTCTCGCATGATTATCTGGGGAGGGCAATCCAATGGAACTCTGTTCGCAGACGGCGCTCTTTATGATCCGGTTACTGACACATGGCAGCCTGTCGCCACTAGTGGTGCTCCCGATGGGCGCCGTGAACACAATGCCCTATGGACCGGTACGGAGATGATTGTGTTGAATGGTATCAACGCCTCAGGTGCTTTGTCCTCTGGAGGAGTTTATAATCAATCGAATGACGAATGGCGTAAATTGAACGCTGAAGGCAATCCCCCCGCACGCCGAGGAGCCATCGTTGGCTGGACGGGGATGGAGTTATTTGTCTTTGGTGGACGCAATGGCTCCGGCCAGGCCCTTTCGGCGTTGTGGCGTCTCAACCCTCAACCTGCATGGTATTTCTATCGCAAACCATAATGAAGCATTTTCAAATAAAACTACTCATTGGCATGGCACTGCTGTTGGCGGGCGCTTCGCGACTACAGGCTCAGTGGACCAGTCAAGAGTTGAAGCTCGCTCCGGGTTGGAACGGTGTGTATCTGCACGTGGCACCGCATGAGTCAACCATGCTTGATGTCTTAAACACATATCAGGAAATTCAGGAGATCTGGTTGTGGCGGCCAGAAGTGTCCACCCAGCAATTCATCGATAGTCCTGAACAACCTAATGGATCGAGCTCGCGGTGGCTGAGCTGGAAACGATCGGATGGCGTTGGGTCGAAGCTGCAAACCCTGGTCGGTAATGCGGCTTATCTGGTGCGCGTATCCAACCCTTTGCCAGGCGGAAATACGGAATACTCCTGGATAGTAAAGGGGCGCCCCTTGCCGCCACGTTATCAATGGACCACAAGTGGTTTGAATTTTATCGGTCTTTCAACTCCGGTAGTGGATCCCCCTTCTTTTGAATCCTTTTTGCAACTTTCTCCTGAGGGTGGTCAAGGCATGGAAATTTATGATTACGACGATGGAAGTCTCAATCCAGCTCAGCTGTTTGCCTTGAGAAATTCAACGGTGAAGCGCGGGCAGGCAGTCTGGTTGCGGCGCTCTGGAAAAAAATTCAATCGTTACTTTGGTCCCTTCGAGCTGGATTTGCCCGACGCAACCGGTGGTTTAGAATTTGGAGAGGAAAACGGAAGACTACGGGTTTTTCTGCGCAATGTATCTACAGGGGAATTGACTGTCAGCGCGCAATTGCTTCCCTCTGAAACCCCACCAGCTCAGGAAGCCCCCATAGAAGGTGTCCCGCCTCTGATTCTCCGCGGAGAACTGGATGCCAGCCAACTGAGCTACCCCTTTGATGCTTCCCTCGGCCAGCCTCAGGGTAAACTGAGTTGGACTCTGAAGCCAGCGAACGAAGATGGTTCTGCTGTAGATATCATCCTTGGTGTCAATCGTGCCGCCATGCAGGGCTCGGCCGGAAGCCTGTATGCAGGCATTCTGCGCTTTACGGATGATCAGGGGCAGCTTCAGGTGGATGTACCTGTCTCTGCGATCAAGGAATCGCATGTGGGGCTATGGGTGGGGAAGGCATTGGTTGATCAAGTGCAGCACAATTTGCTTCAAGAAGCAGAGGGTGATGACATCGCAACTGAAACGGCCATTGTTTTGAATGATGAACAAGAGCCGGAAGAGAGAAATTTCAAAAGGGACACCACCTTTGGCAGTGTCGCAAGGCCATTTCCATTGCGCTTGATCCTGCATCATGATGATCAAGACAATGTGCGGCTCCTGCAGCGCGTGTTTTTTGGATTGCGTAAAAATGGCGAAGATCTTTCTGAAGCTGTGCTCACTACCAATGAAAAGAATTTGGACTTTGAGAACCTTGACACTGCCCGTCGGATCAGTGCCCCTCATTTGCCTCGATATTCTGCCAGTGCAACTTTAGAAAGCGCCTGGGCGTCAACAAGCGGTGCATTGCATGAAGGAAGTGATATTAAATTCAGGGTATCACTGGCACACGACAATCAGGCATCTAACCCGTTTCTGCATACCTATCACCCGGATCACGATAACAAAGATGCCGAGTTCAAGAATCAGTATGCATCCGGTATAGAGTCCTATGGCGTAGAACGTGATATTACACTTTCACTACTCGCTGCAGCAAATGATTTCGATGCGGTAACCCGGGGCGGAGGGCAGCTCGCAGGGGACTATCGTGAAACGTTGGTATTCACAGCGGGAAACAATGAAAATACCACCAACAGGGTAAGTGGTCACTTCGTGCTGAACAAAATCATGAACCTCGGAACTCTCATCGCTGAGCCTTTGACCACTCCAGATCCCACTCCAGATCAAACTCCAGATGCAGAAGTTCCAACTCCAAATGTAGGAGAGGAGACCGCCGATCAGGCTGCAGGTGAGGATGACCTCCTGCAAGTCAATGAACCAATTATTTCGGGGGCGGATGCAGACTCTCTTTTTTGATTGTTCTAAAACTCTAGCAATTTTATCAAAGCGACAAAACGATTATGAAACACAGTCACCCATTACCAATTCGCATGGAAACAGAAAATCGGGCCTCTGGCTTTATGCTTCAATTACTGAGCCGCTTACTCGAAGGCATTGCATCTTTGGCATCTATTGTAATTGCCTTGTTTTCATTCACCAGACCACAGTTACCCACTCAGACAGTGGGCAGGGCTGCTTTGCTTTGCCTGCTGATAAACATCAATTGTCTTGATCACCTCGATGCTCAGACGAGGACGCCGCCGGATCGTATGGCGTTTCAGAGCTACCTGACGGATATCAATGGAGATCCCATGGGGGCGGCGGCACCCGTGAACAAGACTCTAAAGTTCATTATTTACGAAGCAGAGCAAGGCCCGGATTCCAAATGGGCGGAACAACAAGTTGTCACTGTGAACAATGGTCATTTCAGCGTGATTCTTGGAGAAGGAACACGGTTGAACGACAGCTCAGATCAGCAGCTTCCTTTTGCAGAGGTCTTCGCTGGAACGGGGGCATCCGACCGCTTCATCGAGCTTACTGTGGTCAACGAGTCTGGAGGAAGCGACCAGGTTCTTCTACCACGGCTTCGCCTGCTACCATCCCCCTACGCCTTCATGGCTTCCAAAGTAGCCAGCCTTGATTTAACCGATACAGATGTTCTTGAAGGTCAGCTGGGTGGTGGCAATATCGCCGACAGTGCCATCAATAGTGCCAAGATCCTGAATGAGACTATTCAATCTGCTGATATCAAGGATGGGGCTATCACATCATCAGATATCGCCTCTAACACTATAGCATCTGCGAACATCAAGGATGAATCTGTTACATCGGCCGACATCACCAATTCGACTATTGTATCCGCTGACATCAAGGATTCGACTATTGTATCCGCCGATATCGCTAATTCGACTATTGTATCCGCCGATATCGCTGATTCGACTATTGTATCCGGCGACATCAAAGATGGTTCCTTAGAAGGGAGAGATATAAAAAGCAAAAGCATTACCGGCGCTAATATTGGGGGATATGCATATGTCAGCGGAACTGCCTCCCGACTTCGTATAATCCGAGGTTATGTGTCAGCAACGGGTGTTAAACAGAGGGGGGAATTATTCACAAGTACTAGGGAGTCTACGGGAGAATATAGGATAACTTTCAATAGTAGTGCTTTTACAGGTTATCCAATTGTCACAGTGTCTGCTTATGGTGGGAGTGATTTGCAGGACAACGTGGTAAATTTTGCAAGTCTCAGTGTCGATGGGATGACAGTTTACATCACTGATTCTAGTCCTGATAAAAACGTGGCTAGGGAAGATTGTGCGTTTATGTTTATCGCGATAGGAACTACCAATTAGTAGTCTTGAGATCTTTTTTATATAAGCTTCTTAGGAACCATCTTTGATGTCGCCGGATACAATAGTCGAATCAGCGATATCGGCGGATACAATAGTCGAATTAGCGATATCGGCGGATACAATAGTCGAATCCTTGATG
>JBDQII010000291.1:0-6596 GCA_040264395.1 Verrucomicrobiota bacterium | reverse complement strand
CAACCCCGAATTATAAGGCCAACGCTTACTGCGTGGCATCCCTGATCCATGATCACCGAAGTAAAACACGATGGTATTGTCTTCAGCGCCAGCTTCTCTTAATTCACGTAAGTATTTACCGGCTATAGCATCCATTTCAGATATCTTGTCATGGTATTGCGCCCAATCCTGTCTCACCTCAGGCGTATCAGGATGGTAGGATGGTACATACACTTTTGCTGGATCGTGGACGGCTTTGTGAGGCCGCCTCCTGATCTGACTTTCGTGACTGATAGTGATATTGAAAATGGCAAAAAATGGTTGCCCTGGTTCGCGGTTTCCCCAATGGGCTTTTCTTGAGGATTCGTCCCAAACTTTCCCCTTCTCTTCCAAATTATAGTCCTTTTTGCTGTTATTGGTGCAATAATACCCTAGGGAGCTGAGGTACTGCGGATACATCTTCATGAAAGATGGGAGGGGCGTCATGCTGCGCATATGCTGGCCGCCGGTTGATGGAGGATAAACGCCTGAAATGAGAGTGGTTCGAGCCGGGGCACAAACGGGAGCCGTTGACCATGCATTTTGATAAATGAGACCTTTGGCCGCCAAAGCGTCCAGATTGGGTGTAATCGCATACTCATCACCGTAGCAACCCATGTGTGTACCATTGTCCTCACTTGTAATCCATAAAATGTTGGGGCGATCCTCAGCCAACAAAACACTCAGGACAAGCAAACTACTTCCGGCCATCAGACACCGTTTCAAAAAACTGGAGAGCATGTTTTTTTCTAACAAAGAGGTGATGACTTGCAAAGCCCAATCCGGTTGAATCCACAGATCACATTCAATATTCCAAGAGGGTCCTGATTGCTGGGAGCGAACATTAAAGAGTGCTAGGTAGATCCTTCACCAATGACCTACGTTTGTCCCAATCAAAGATATAGCACGTCATACACCGTTGTTGTGAGGCTAGTTTAAAACCAAGATCACCCTGCCCTGCACAAGCCGTTCAAACTTTTGGGGCAAAACAGAAAACTGTATACAGCCGAAAAAATAGCAGTGGAAACTGACGGGATCCTTACCGGCAACCGCTTTCGTTAGATATCAAGCACAGACCGGTAAACTTCCAGAACACGTTTTGCCATGTGAATGGATTGATGAGATTGATTCACGGATTGAATAGCGGCATCAGAAGTTTGTTTTAATCGGACTTTATCCTTGAGAAGATTGTCGATGCTTTCTGCCAGATCATCTTTACTCAATCCTGCAGTCATCACTCCTCCACCAGTTGCTTCAATAATCTCAGGAAAAGCGGCGTGGGGTGGCTGTATCACGGGCACGCCTGCCGCCATGGCCTCAAGCAAGTAAAGCCCATAGGTCTCACCGTAGAGTGCCGGAACAGAAAAAACAGTAAGTTTGGAGAAGAACTCGAGTTTTTCCTGGCGATCCAGATTCGGATGCCAAGTCACATCGTCCAGACAACCTGCTTGATTCAGCTTGGTCTTCATAGCTTTAACGACAAGCGCATCAGAGGGGCCCATTCCGCCCCCAACCATCAATCTCATAGCCTGATAGTTTGGAAGTTTTTTTAATTCTATATAGGCATCCACCAGTAGAGGAAGACCTTTCGCTTCGCACATTCTGGCGAAATAACCCAATACAGCTGGATCATCTGGTAGTTCACTTCGCTGGTATCCACCAACAGGAATACCGTTGGGAACGACATACAATCGGTCCTCGTCAAAGCCCAAGCGTGATTGCATAAGCTCTCCGAAATACCGACTTGGAGCGATGAAGGCATCGATGTCTCTGGCGCGCTTTTTCAGCACGACCCAGGCCTCCTGTCGATTCGCCTCAGGGAGTGCATCTAAAAAGGTGTCTTCGCCTTGAAGCGTGCAGAGCACAGGGCAATTCAAGCTGGATTTCAATTCGGCAGCCATCCCTATCAACAGGGCATTTGAGAGACAAACGAGATCTGGTTGAACCTGACCTTTCAACCAGTGAATGAGTTGATCGAGTTCTTTTCGCTGGTGGCCATCCTCTCCCATCAGCATGGAAACTGTTAATTCCCCAACATCTTCGGGACGCGTTTGAGCAGCATGTTTGGATATTTTTTTTAGGATGGAGCGCCGATTCAGCCAAGCAGTCCAGCTTGCAGGTAATTTCCGAAAAAAGCCCAGCGTTTGATCAAGAAAAACATTGATCCCTCCAAAAAAAATGGGCGTTTCTGAGCTTTGATCGGCATCTTCAAGTGTCAAAGGCAAATACAAAGGAACCATCAAAACTTCATGACCCTCATCCCTCAAGGATTTGACAAGTGTGTTGTCCCGAAAACAACCACCGCAATACATCCCCCCTGCGCCAGGAGTGATCTGAACGATCTTCATGCAGGCACGGTGTCAGTTTGCGGTTTTGTCAAGGGCATGCCGTAGGGAAGTTCTTCAGGTATTTCAGCGAAATCCCTGATTTTCTCCCATAAAACAGAAAAATCCTTATTCACGTCACCAGAAAGACAATCGGTCACATCTCCACCTACTTCAGGATACTTATCAATCAGATCCTTGAAACTGAATTTCTCATTATAGAAAGCGTAAACAAGTTTGCGCATGTTCTCAATGCCTTCGCACATCACCCGACTATACTCAGAAAACCTGTCCGGTGAGAGATCATCATCCTTGAGACATTGGCTCACGGTTTCACCGGCAAGCACACCACTCTTCAATGCGATGAGCAAACCTGAGGAAAAGACCGGATCGAGGAAACCAAATGCATCGCCAATGAGCAAAAGGCCTTTTTCGGAGGAATACCTCGAACGAAAGGTGTATTCACTTGTCGCACGATAAGGTCCAACGGGTTCGCCTTCGGACAGGTACTGGCGGATCCATTTATTCTCAGTAATTTCCCGTTTGAATATGTCTTCAGGTTTTTTAACGCCATCGCGGGTGAGGTATTTGGCCTCTGCCACGATCCCTACGGAAGTTATATTATTGTGCTGAGGAATGAACCAGAACCATCCTTTTTCGGGTACAAATGCCACTGTGGTAGCCCCCGCATCAATGCCTTCATCTCGTTTGGCATCCTGATAATAAGTCCAGACGGCCACTTTATTGAGGTGGGGATCACGCTCACGCCATTTGTTCTTGGCTACGGAAAAAGCTTCCTTGCCTGAACCGTCCAGAGTGATTCGAGCACGCACCTCGCAAACATAACCATCCCTGTCCTGGTATTTGACACCCGTAACGGACTGATTTTCATCTCGCAAAAGGTCTTTAACGTTTGTTTCCTGAATGATGTCGACTCCCTTTTCAACCGCATGGTCCAGCATCATCTGATCAAACTCGGAACGAACGACCTGCCACGTCTGAGACACATTTTCATCATAACGTGTGGAGAAGTAGAAAGGCTGAGATGTTTCTCCCGATGGAGTCACAAATTGAACGCTGTGCTTTTTGACAAAATGAGATTGCCGCATGCGCTCAATGAGACCGAGACGCTTCAGTGGGAAGTAGGTAAAGGGGATCATGGATTCGCCAACCCGATAGCGTGGGAATTTTTCACGCTCCAGAATAAGAACCCGATGACCATCCTCTGCCAGGATGCTGGCTGCGCTACAACCGGATGGACCGGCACCGATAATCACAACATCATATTCTTTGTGCATTGCAGTTAAGTTTGCTTAGTTCCCTCAACTTTCAAGCTCTATTTGAGTTTCAGGTAGGATTTCGATTATTTCGGCCAGTGATTCTCCTGATGGATTGGACAAGCGGTTCCTCCGTCCGTAATGCCATCGCCCCTTGGAGTCACCCAGCGTCTTCTTGATTAATTGATCGGGCTCCATTCTAAGATAACCAATCGGACAACTGACATGTTCCACCTGGTGAATTTCAAGAATGTGTCCGAGGGGCATGTGTTCTTTCAGGATAGCTTCACGGGCATTTCTGGGCAGCCTTTCCAGAAAGATGCGGATCGCTCCAAATTCTACTGGCTGGTGATTTTTCTCCAGCTTAAGGACCACTTCACGGAAGTAATGCTGATCAGAATAATCTCTGTGAAGGACATCTATGTAAATCTGATCGCCGTAAAACCCTTCGAGGGTTGGCGTCATATCCTTTTGATGCACAACCAACCTTTGAAACGGTTGAGGAATTTGATCAGGTTCCACTTGCTCCAATTTTGGGAGAACCATGTTTTGCCGCTGATAACAATAATCCAGCGGGTACCAAAACGAAGACGTTTCAGCAAGAAGGGACAGTGATGATTCACTATTCTCTTTTGCCATGCTTAAACAAGCCTTTGAGTTAGATGCTGTGGCAGAAAAAATTCATGAAGCAATCGGTCCACTTGGAGCAAACCTTCACGATTCAAGTTAATCTCATCTCCATCAATCTTCAGGAACCCCCAATCGGCAATTCGCTTGAGTGGTGCCTCAAATTTCTTTTTCACATTCACTCCGAATTTTTGATCAAAATAACTGCAGCGCGTATGCCCAAGTTTAAGTTGCAGTATGAACTCTCGTATCAAGCGTTCTTCGTTCGATGGAGTGAGTGCGCGGAATACTGGCAAATTACCATCCAGGATCGCATTCACATAGGGTTCGAAATCAGCATTGTTCTGGTAATGTGTTCCACCGATGTGCCCAAAGGAAGCCACACCAACGGAGAGAAGATCCGCGCCTTCCCATAGCCGGTCGCGATAGATAAATTTGGTTCGACTTTTATCTTTAACGGCTGTGTAAGCGCTGGTTACGGTATAACCTTCCTTCTCCAACTCACCAAAAGCATAATCAACCCATCGACGCTTGGTTATCCAATCAGCCACAGGAGCTGTCAACTGCCCTGAATCTTTCATCTGACGGTAAATCCCAGTGTTAAAAGGCACTTCCATTTGATAGATGGTCACGCTGTCTGGCCCCAGTTCAAGAGTGCGTTCAACAGCCATTTTCCATTTTTCTTCAGTCTCCTCCAACATTCCAGCAATGAGATCGATGTTCACCTGTGGAAATTCAATCTCGCGGGCGTATTGATAAGCTCTAAAAACCTCTTTGGATCGATGAGCGCGCCCGTTGGTTTCAAGAATGTGGTCATCGAAATGCTCCACCCCTAGACTGAGTCTGGTCACCCCAACGTCCCTGATGGCCTTGAGCTTTTGATCTGTTAGAGTTCCTGGTTCGCATTCAAAAGCAACTTCCTCAGCCTCGTCCCAAGGCAGAACCGCCTTCATACGATCAGTCAATGACGTTAGTTGGGGCACTGACAGATACGAAGGAGTTCCTCCTCCAAAATAAACAAAGTTGGGTTTTCGTCCACCTATGAAAGGCTTGGAGGCATACACCTCTAGTTCCTTGACGGCTGATTCCAGATACCCGTTGATCGCGGTCGCGTTTTTATCTGTATAAACTTTGAAGTAACAAAAGTGACAGCGCTTCCGGCAAAATGGAATATGGAGGTATAGTCCCATTTTTGTGTCAGGGGATGGAGGACGTTCGATAGCTTCGAGGAACTCTCCCACATGATCCGGCTTCCAAAAAGAATAGGGAGGGTAATTGGAGACAAAATAATTGCCCGCTGTCGTCGGCTTCTTTTCAGGATCCATCTGCCTATGTGTCTCTGAATCTGTGTTCGCTACTTCATTCATAATTTTAGGTAATTTACCTCTTTGCTGGTTCTAGCTGCGCTTAACCAAGTTGGATCAGGGCTGTGATTTGGAATGAAAACCATAGACACTTCCATCTTCACTGCCGATCACCACCCAGTCGTTGATCACTGCAGGTGAACTCGTCAGCGGCTGCCCCACGTCAATGGACTGGATTTCCCTGCCATCTTCAAGCCCCACACGATAAAGCCTGCCGTCTTCGGAGCCAAAAACGACTTCCTTGCCCACCACTACAGGTGAGCTATCCACCTTGCCCCGAGTGGAAAATCGCCAGATTCGTTCCCCCGTTTCACGGTTCAAGCAATGCAATTGCCTGTCCCTGCCACCTATCATGACCTTGTTTTCAGCGATTGCAGGTGATGCATAGTAAGGAAAGCTACGGTCACGATACTTCCATTTGAGTGATCCCTGGTCGAGGTCGAAACACAGGAATTCACTTTCATAATGCCCCACATAAACCCTGGAACCTGCCATGGCGACGGATCCAGCAATGTAAGCACCAGCCTCTATCTCTTTAACCTTTTTGCCATCAGATAATTGTATTACATGCAGCAGCGCATCACAACCACCGAATACGGTTTGACCATTCGACACAGCGGGAGAGCCATTGATGTAGTTTTCAGTTTCGTAATCCCAAACTTTCGTGCCATCGTCAGCTCGAATGCAATGAAGGCGAAAGTCATAACTCCCTGCCAGTATCCAGGTATTTTTTCCATCTGGCGATTGAATCCAATTAGGGCCTCCCAGAACTTGATCTTCGGTTTCAAATTTCCAAACGAGCTTTCCATCTGCAGCCCGAAGTTTGTAGACGAATCCGTCTCCCGAACCCACGTAAACATGGTCTTCAAGAACGAGGGGCGAGCTTTCTACGTTTCCCTGAGTTTCGGGGGTGGGGGGGTGAGGGCCAGCGTGGTTTAATTAATAGATTTAAAAAAACAAAACAACCGCAGGAAAGGAGGGGGGGT
>JBDQII010000290.1:0-6659 GCA_040264395.1 Verrucomicrobiota bacterium | reverse complement strand
ATTCCCTGATCCATCGACAGAGGTTCAGGGGAATCTTCAATGAAACTTCCAACCTGATCAGCTTCCTTTAATTCGGCACGCTTAAAATCGCCATCATTCAAACACTTGAGCAATCCATACCAATCCATGAAATAGGGATCATCCTCAGGTATTTGTTCCATGTAATGCTCTGCTGCCTCTTGAAGTGACAATGGCTCTGTATCCAGAATGCATGCATCTTGAGGCAGATAGTCCAGGATATTAGAAAAGGGGATAAGCTTACTGGTGCCTGCTTTCTCGTTCTTTTCGATTTGTTGCTTGATGATGCCGAGCTCTCCACCGGGGGTGAGTTCGATCTTTTCAACGCGATCTCTTGTAAGTTGAGATTCGGGCTGAAAATAGCGGATGGATTCCAGTTCATCACCAAAAAATTCAAGACGTACCGGCCAGGGACTGCTCAGAGGGAACACATCCAGAATGCCGCCCCTAAGAGCTATCTCGCCTTTCTGAGTGACCTTTGCTTCCGGCTCATACGCTTGATCTTCCAGCCATTCGACCAGATCCAGAGGATCTATTATGTCTCCTACCTTCAATGTTCGTGTGCGCCCTTGAAGATCATCTGGTTCGAAGGTGCGTTGCATCAATGCCTGGATGGTGGTGACAATGACAGGTGCTGCTTGATTTTCAGGATCTGATTGCCATCGTAAAAGAGCCATCAATGTTTCCAAGCGCTCGCTGATCACATCCGCATGAGGAAGTTTGGCTTCATGTGGTAGATGTTCCCACGCTGGGTAAAAATAAGGCTGTGAAAAAGACGGCAGGTCTTCTTGATTGTTGAACCATTGCAACCAGGTCGTCAGATCCTGATGCATGGATTCCTGGAGTTTCAATCCGGGAGTAATGACAACTAATGGGCTCTTTGGATGTGCCTGTTTGTAACAGGCAGCCATGAAAGGCCAGCTTGAAGATGGCGCAGGTGTCCATCGAATAAAGGGCCGTTTGCCTGAAGAATGCACCATTTCCTTCCACCATGGAGTGTCTTTCCAGTGACTCCATGGCTGCAGGGATGAATGGGTTGATTTTTTATTTTTGTTGTTCACTTTCGAAACCAAATCCCTCTTGCTTGGCGGATTGTTCCTCTTTCCAAATTGATTCTCATACCACTATCGGTGGTCTTACTAATGAAATGCTGGTTAACGTCATCGTTTTTGATAAGTCGGGTTTGTTGATGGCCGGCGTTGTGATTTGCCTGCCTTGATTTTTCTGGTAAAGAGACGGATTCATGAATCTCATGCAACTGCTTAAAAATTGGCAGTAAAATGTAGATCAACACTTTCGACAAATTAACCGACATCGGTGTGAAATCCATCGAAAACATTCCACAGTATTTTTACGTTTCCATTATTATGCACAGGTGCCAGAGCTTAAACCACACGTGTTCGTCTTTTGCGTGTCTATCTTACTGACCAAAATCAACCAGCTTTGCAAATGTTATCACACAGGTGAGTCTGGAAGCATGAAAAATTCAGTTTGGAGTGAATATCGTTATTTGGGTTTTTCGGCATCGGTTATTCAGGTTCTCAGCGAGCCTCAATGATTGAAACAATTGCATTGCGCATGGTTATTCCAGAAAATCTGAACTCTTGGCTACCCAGATTCGCCCCTGACATGTGAAACTGAAATGAGTCCCGGATGGATTGAGCCTCACGTGTCCAATGTTTTTCATTTCGATATCAGGGTCAAGAATCTCGGATGTTTCTGTCTCTAAATTCCATAGTTCGAGCGTCCGTTGGGTTGATTTGATTCTAAAATAAGGGAAAATATCTGTCCTTCGAATGCGTCCAAGTGATGATCGTTCATATGCGATCAGCCATGCATTGCCATTCTGGCAGTGTGATACGGAAGAATTTTTGGTTACCAACATTTTCGGAACCATCAAATGCCGTTTTGATGCATCGTTCGCTGTCTGTTTGCCAAAGGATGTTACATGCAACGACAAGCTCTTTTTATGCTCAAAGCACAGAACCCCGAGATTGCCGTTTTTCATGAAGACATAAGGAGGGCTTGGGAAAAAGGGAAACGTCAGCTTGTTCCAGCCTGAATAGGAAGTATTTGTCGAAATCAAAAGTGGATCCAACGAAAATTGGGTTCCTTTGAATGTTGTCGATGGATCAACTTTCCAGGTGATCCATCCAGATTCATCAGGCAACCAGGTCAAATTCAACATGTTATTTCCCCCTTTTTTCAGTTCAATGGTCTGCTCACTTTTCCATTCATGGAGAAACTGCGTTTGCTCCGTTTTATTACCCATGACAAGAGCGAGGTGTTTTCCTGAAGGCGATGACTTTATCTCAAACTGACTTCCCCGCTCTTCATGGTCCCGGAGATGAGGAGACAGGGCTTTCAGCAATGATTCGTGGCCATCGTTTATATCCATTTTCACACACAGAAAATCCCCTTGGTTTTTTTCTCGAAGGAAAAAGATTTCGTGATCAGATAGCCATCCATGATGCTTTGGTGCCTGGAGATCCATCTTAATCACTGGTTTGGCCAGTGCTGCCAGTGATTTTGGCTTGGATGTCTGAAGTCTAATGAATAAATAGGCCGAAATGAAAACAAGAATGGCGATAGCCGAAACTCCGACAATCAAGGAGATCCGAGCGAAGGATTTGAATCTCATTTCCCGAAGCAATAAAGCGTTTGGCTCGTTCTCACATACAGCCCGTTCTCAACGATCGCAGGTGTCGCCATGATTGTTTCTTCAAAATCAATTTGAAACATGATATTGAGTTCCGGATTACCTGCTTCGATAACGCTGACAACGCCTGATTGAGCCGCTACGAGGATTTGTTTTCCAGCTGCAACAGGGGATGCGTAATAGTCGCCCAAGGCCCCAAGTCTTTCTTCGCGATACATAACTTCACCCGTCGTTGCGTTCATGCATGAAATCATTCCTCCATTTTTAACCAGATAAACATGGCCTTGATAAGCAAGTGGTGAAGGAACGTAGGGAAGTCCGCGATTTTGTTTCCATGACAAGGTTGGAGGGCTTTTGAGTGATTGGCCAGGTTTAAGAGCCAAAAGAGCATTTTCACTTTTACTGAAGATATCCGACATCGTTTCCCACTCCCTTCGAACAATCTTTCCATCCTTGTCTGCATCTATGTAAGGGAAGTGCATGCGCGCAGGCCCTGTGGCTTCAGAGCGCGCAATAGATGCATCTTTGTTTTCATCGTTTTCAAGAAGTTCATCAAAATTGGGGATTCTTGAAACACCCGCCCCCATGGTCCACCCAGAGACATACAAATGCTGGTCATCAAACGCGGGGGATGCGACTGTTTCATTTGGCAACCCGCCAACTTCCCATGCGAGTTTCCCGTCTGAGATATGGTAGGCACACACGCGCAAGGTCCCGGAAGTGATGACAAGTTCGGGTTTTTCTGAAGGCCATGCTATGGGTGTGGAAAACCCTCGCCGAAAACCGGGCCTGGGCGTTTTCCAAACTTGTTTGCCGGATGCCGCATCCACGCAGAGAAGGTGGGAGCTGATATCCTGATCAACCTGTAAAAAGAGACGTCCCTCTGCCAGCACGGGGGAAGACGAAGCTCCGTGCTGGGTCACCGGGACAGGAAGAGGGAGTCTCCATTGCTCATTCCCTTCCATATCATAGGAGAGCAAACCATAAGATCCAAAGTATACAAATACAGATCTGCCATCTGTCGTCGGTGTTGAATTGGCTGGTGTTCCGTTGCGGTGACCTTTCTCGATCTTCGTGGGCGGGATAGATTTTTTCCATAGTAGAGATCCATCATGTCGATTCAATACTTGTGTAGTGAGTTGATCGGATTCGTAGGTGGTCACCAGAAGTAGATCTCCCCAGATGCTGGGGGAGGAATGGCCTGGGGCGATATCTTTTTTCCAAATAACGGAACGATCAGGTCCGAACGGAATTGGAAGCGAACTGCCTGGAGCTCGGCCTTGACCATGTGGTCCCCTGAATTGAGGCCAATGGGCACTCTCAGACTGGAGAGCCATGACAGACTGAAACAGCAATCCAGTCCATAAAAGCGATACCATTAACAAATTCGAAGGAACATGATGAATGGTATTTCTGCAGGGCATGCTTGAATTAATTTATGGAGCAGTAGTTGTGTCTGCCGTCGTGTTGGCTCCACCTTTACCATCTTTTGTTTGTCCCAGAATTTTTGGCAGGTAAATTCCAGCGATCACACCTGCCACCAAGGCGACAGCTCCAAACACCCAGTAGGGAAGGGGGGTATGCATACCATACAAAGTCAATGCGACTGGAGGCCCGATGATGCGTGCCATGGCAGATGCTCCTTGAGAGACACCTAGATTGGTTCCCTGCTCATTGTCTGGCGAAACCATGGAAATAAGACCAGTTAAAGGCGCACGATTGATACCTGAGAAAATAGCATAAACAGTCAGTGAAACCAGAATCCAAACGACATTCTGTTTCAGTGGAATCATGAAGAAGCTCAGAGTCAGGCCGAAAAAACTCGCAAAGATCAAGGGTTTTTCGCCGAACCGATTGACCAGTTTTCCGATGGCTCCTCCCTGCACGCCTGCCGCAATAAATCCGGAATAAGCCAGGAAGTAGTAACATTGAGAAAGCTCATACCCAAAATAACTACTGATCAGCAAAGGCAAGGTACTTTCGAAACATGTGAAACAAAGCGTGGCCAAGAAAACAAGCAGGACAAGTAATCTTAACTTGTGTTGTCCCAAAGTATGCATCCATTGCTGAAATTGAGCACGTTTGACTGCGGGTTTGGCATCCTTGCTTTTACTTTCCGTAAGGATGAAGCAGGCTGCGATAAAGTTAATCAGGCAGATGCCTGCTGCCACCCAGCCTGGACCGGATATTCCCAGAAATGCTGCACTCAACCCACCAATGATCGGGCCGAAGACAAAGCCCATACCAAAGCCAAGTCCGATGACAAGCCCCACACCTCGGGATCGTTTTTCAGGTGGCGTGATGTCAGCAACATACGCAGATGCAACAGAGAGGTTTGCACCGAAAATACCTGCCAACATTCTCGAAACGAATAGTATGATCAAGCCATAGGTTCCGGTTTGAAGACTTGCATAACCAAAAACGGCATACGAAATCGTCGAGCCGGCCGTACTCAACAAAATGATGGGGCGGCGCCCTATTCTATCCGAAAGCTTGCCCCACACCGGAGCAAAGAAAAACTGCATCAGGTTGTAGGAAGCAATGATGCACCCGATC
This sequence comes from Verrucomicrobiota bacterium, assembly GCA_040264395.1. Taxonomy (GTDB): domain Bacteria; phylum Verrucomicrobiota; class Verrucomicrobiia; order Limisphaerales; family AAA164-E04; genus AAA164-E04. The sequence goes on along the minus strand of JBDQII010000290.1, from coordinate 1,426 downwards.
ATGAATCCGGAAGCTTTAAACTGTTCTGCATAAATGGGCAGTAATGGCAGAACGATGCCAAAACCCACCAGGTCCACGAAAACAATCAGAAAGATGATTAGCAATGTTGGTTTTTTCATTCGGATTTCCAATGATTTGGCGCAAAAGGTAACCGCTAGCCTATAGAGGGTCAAAGGAGAAAATTTTAAAAAGAGTGGAATAATGCATACGCTGACTCATTCTCTCAAAGAATTCGCGGAGGTCGTATTTTCAAGTTTTCATGGGGACATTGAAAATGAGTCGACTTGTTCGGTCATTTCATGTCTTTCCTCACGGGAAAACCGGACCTTCTTCGATCTGGGCTGCATCTATCGTAAAGGTGGCTGATACATAAAGTTTCCAAGATGAACTACCTCCATTCGAGACCAGTCACAGCGCGCGCGGAGGCTTCGCAACTGCCCTCCTGAGCCAAGGTTTCGATTTGACTGCGTGCGGTGATTCGGTTCGAATAGTACTTAGATCAACAAGAAAGCTTATGATAAATCAAAAACTCTCTCGTCGTGGTGCATTGAAGTCCCTGACCGCAACTGGCATGGCAGTCGCCGCAAGCTCAAATATTGCGTCGCAGCTGGAGGCTGCCAACATCAAGCCAGTCAAACTCAAGGGCAATGTGAATCATTCCGTTTGTAAATGGTGTTATTCCAAATTGAGTTTGGAAGAACTTGCAGAAGCGGCTTCAGAGTTTGGCATGCATTCCATTGAGCTACTCACACCCGATCAGTTTCCGGTCATTAAAAAATACGGTCTCGCCTGCGCGATGTCCAACGGTCCGGGAGGGATAACCAAAGGCTTTAACAGAATTGAGCATCATGCTCAACTGATTCAAGGTTTCGAACGCATGATCCCTCAAGTTGCCGCGGCAGGATTCCCCAATATTATTTGTTTTTCCGGTAATCGTGATGGATTGGACGATGATGAGGGTCTTGAAAACTGTGCCATTGGACTTGAGAAAGTCATGAAGACTGCTGAAAAATTCAATGTAACCGTCTGCATGGAATTGTTGAATAGCAAAGTCGACCACAAGGATTATCAGTGTGACCACACCGAGTGGGGGGTGGCATTGGCGAAACGCATTGGTTCTGAGAAATTTAAATTGCTTTATGATATCTATCACATGCAGATCATGGAAGGGGACGTGATTCGGAATATTCGCGAGTTTCATCCTTACATTGGACATTATCATACTGGCGGTAATCCCGGGCGTAACGAGATCGACGAGACCCAGGAACTCAACTATCCGGCCATTTGTAAGGCCATTGTCGAAACAGGTTTCAGTGGATACATTGCGCAGGAGTTCATTCCCGTAAGGCATCCGCTGGGAAGCTTGTATGAAGCCGTGCGCACTTGCGATGTCTGAGGGTTTCAGGAGATCGATACAATCCAGATT
>JBDQII010000289.1:0-6670 GCA_040264395.1 Verrucomicrobiota bacterium | reverse complement strand
GAAACAGCCTTCGCCATAGGAAATATCACTTGTGTCGAGAAGTCTCAGACGCTGCCCCTCAAATTCAAGGACGTGACACTGCGTCAGGCCAAGGGCAAAATAACGCTTTCCATCCGGATGGATCATTAGATGCATGGCAGGACTTTCGAGGAGAATGCGATCCACGACCGGATGAGACGGGTCATGCAGATCGACCACACTGACAATGTCCGCCAGCTGCGGCGATAAGTCCTGTCGTCCCAGATCTACCTTCTCCAGGTCCCGATTGGTGAGAGGCTGATCCGACGGGTATTGAATCCTTTCAAAAATCGAGCCCTCTGTCCGAAAAGAATGATTGATCACAAACCCGTAGTGCCCATCGGGGCTCACCGCCATGGTGGGTGTTCCCAGGATGCTACAGGCGATCGTTCCATACACCGTCTTCACCACTGGAGGATGGTCCGGCCCGAGATGTATCACCGTGAAGGAATCTTGAGCATTGAGCTCATAAGTCTCCGGCATGACCGTGGGTCCACCACGACGAAACACGGTCAGCTCCGCATCCTGAGTACTGAACAATGTGAGCGGCGATTGAGTGGTGATGAAGGGATATTTTGGATTTTCTCCATGCAGCCACAGAGAGCCCAGAAAAGCACTCAGACACCCGATTAAGATCGAGGCATGCTTGCACAGTGTCATCATCATGAATGGTATTTCTTTGATCATTTTATTTGAAGTTTCTGATTTGATGTTCCGCGCTATCACTGCTCATAAAAGCAAGCAAGGTCATCTCGGTTTGCCATTGAATCTCCATCGTTATTTGACTGCGAAAATGTCATATTCAACGAACGAGCCCGCACCCTCTTTCACGCTGCTCATCTTTCCAACATACTGAGTCTGGTTGACCCATAGGTAGCGTTCATCGGAAGTCCGCATGTTCACCGAAATAACAAAATACATCTCATCATCTGTAATGATCTCCCCCGATTGTTCCTTGGCCTGACTAACCTCGGTATGTCTGATCACCCCGCCGTAATTGATGTAGATAAGCGCACCTTCAGCAGTTTCGATGGTGCCGCGCACATCCAGCCGCATGGTGCCATCAGGAAGGATCCGCAGCCAATCGGCGGCCGGCGCCTTCAACTTCCCATCGATGCGCGGTCCCTTCACCCAACCACCTTCACGGACATTGTAAATCATGAGTGCAGTATCAATCGCCTGCACCGGATCCAGAGGGGCATGCAAAGTCATCACATATTCTGAGGAGAGATCCACTGGATCACGTTTCCCGGTTCCACTCGCTTTTAGTGACGTTTCAAGAGTTCCCTGACGGGTAAAGATCGACATCATCCCCGGCTCGGGCTTCCCATCCACAAGCCGGTTTTTCCAAACCAGCGTGAACCGGTCCGCGGATTGAAAGGTAAAGACCCGATCCACAGTCTCGTTCACATGGCGACCATCCATGAAATGGGTTCGAGTCACTTGATCCGTCCAGCCATCGACAGTAATATGATGTATGGCGGTTAAGGTCCCCCCCTCGTGGGTAAAGCCATGCTCCATGACTTTGCCGGCTCGCTCGTCCCAGCCGAAAACTCCTGTCATGCGGGCCGGTTCACCCGTTAGAAAGCTCTCACCGATCACCTCGTATAAAATCACATCCTCGCCCCCCCGCATTTCAAAGGTGATGGTTTCCGAGACGGTTCGGTCGTTGAGCTGAGTGGTCAGCACCCAATCTCCAACCATCCGGTTCAAGCTAGACTTGACATGCTCCGGCATGGAGGCCTTCGTAACCGGCCCCAAGTGCAAAAGGCAGATGAAAATAATTGCTCCAAAACTTTGTTTCAATGCATTGGTGGTGTTCATTTCTATTGTTTTCAGTCGTAAAGATGAGATTTCGGACCCCTTCGTGGCTCTCATTTTCTAGTAACGAATAACAGAAAGAAAAAAGGCCAATTTTCTGTGCCTTTTCAGGAACCTGCTCATGAGCATTCATGCTGAATGGAAGCACAAGATTCCTCTCCCTTGATCATTCCCCGTCATAGGTTTGATGCTGGAATCTCAGACTGTGGGTAGAAGAGCCCCATCACATCACACTCATACTTTCAACCCCAAAAGGCAAGAGCATCAACAAGATTGAGATTCGTCCGATAACACGTTGGGGGAGGTGGATCTTCTGGCTATATAAACAGCCATTGATTACGTATTCATGCTAGTTTTGTGTGCACGTGCACTGGCTGAACACCTGCGAAAGAAGGGCTAAAAAAAGAGCAGAAGGCATGTGCCGACATGATGGCATCAAACAGCTGGATTCCAAAAAACCGTGCGTCTATTCAGATGATGTCAGACAACACATACAGCCCCCCCCTTACACACTCAGATCGTCGAAAACGGACAGCATCGATGGTGCCTCTTCCTGCCTCGGGCCTGGCTCGATGTGCGTGCTTAAAAGACAACAGGAGAACTTCATTCAACCTTGGCTTGCAGGGCTTCACCTGTTTCAGCTCCAAGCTTGCGCAGGAAATCGGCGGTTTGGTTTCTTTGATTCGCAAGCGCCTCATCCAGAGGTGTGAAAGCAAGGATATTTGTCTCGTTGATGCTCGCCCCCTGCTGGATCAGTAATTCGCAAAGCAACATCGCGTGCTTTTCCGAATAGCTCCTCGCCACTGCGTGCAACGGCGTATCTCCCGTCTTCTCATGGTAAGGTTTCTCCTCGATGCCACTACTGGCTCTAATACGCTCATCTCCCGACCTGAGTTTCATGTTCACATCAGCGCCTTTTGAAATGAGAAGCTTCGTCAGGTCCAGATAATGCTGGTAACTTTTTTCAGCACCCTGCGCTGCCCCCCGGGCCGCTGAAAACAACAGCGTCTGTCCCGTGCGTCGTTTTCTAGCATCCACACGCGCTCCCGCCTCGATCAACAATGCCGCTGTGGCTGCATGACTCGCCAGGTGCAAGGGCGTAAAATGTGTGTCATCGATGGCATTCACATTGGCTCCTCTTTCAATCAGCAACTTCACCATTTCAAGGTGACTTCCCCTTAGATCAGCATTCACGGCATGATGCAGAGGCGTCATGCCGGGTTCGTCCATGAGGTTGACGTTTCCGCCTTTATCCAAATACGATTTGACCGCCTCCGTGTCGCCACGATTGACATCACCCAGCATGGCCGATTCCGAACGCCCCAGATAGACGGAGTCCAGATGCAGATCGCAACCCATCAGCAAGATGGTTACCAGCGTTGCAAGCAAGTATTTCATATCTTATTAAATTCATGCCAACTTTGCATCGCAAAGTTAATTTAGTCAACTCTCTCTCTTTTTTATGGGTAGCGAAAACCTATAGAGTCAATTCAGTGAAAAATTGGCTACCTGTTTAGAACTAATAGTGGAGGTTTGCCAATCAGAGCAGATAGAGAAGATCACAATTGCCCTCCATTCACGCTCTCGTTGCTTGTTCGGCTGGTCATGCTCACAGCCAAGCAAAGAGAGGTTCTCCGCCATGGCTGTATCATCCTCGATTTCATTTCCACACCTCTGGTTAAAGGTATTTCTCAATCAAACTTTTGGAAAAAGACCAATGACGTTGTCTGGGTAGCATTTCATGTCTTCAGGAGGTTTCAAGCGCACTCAAGATAAGCTGGAAACATGTGATCATGGAATGCGCTCTTTCGTAAGCATAACCGGAATCACACAATAAGCGCAGTAATGCTGGTAAGAGTTTCAGGCTTGCCAAAGCGTGCTGGCGAGACAGGGAAGCAACGGTGTCATGCTCAAAATCTGAAATTCGAATACGCTTAATCCTCGTTACTGATGACAGCAGCCTTACGAGTTGGTCCTTTGCGCCAATCAGCAAGCCAAAGCGCCAGACAAATCAGCAGCAGCTGAATGAAAAGACGCAGAAGGTGTGCCTTGTGGCTGAGCACGTGTCCGTTGAACGGGATATCGTTCAGCCACATGTTCAGGTTTGCCGGATATACACACACCAAAAACACAGCCAGACAAAGAGCGGCCCACCTTCGACAGGGCGGCAGCATGATGCCGATACCCAGGAGCACTTCGGCAATGCCGCTGGCAAGGGTCCAGAAACGCGGAAACCCAAGATAGGCAGGCACAATGGTATCAAAGGGCGCAGGCCTGAGAAAATGCTCAACGCCAATCATGATGAAGGGTATTCCGAGAGCGATCGCCAGAACAATTCGAATACGATGAAGGGCAGGTTTGGTCATGGGGCTGTATTTTTCAAGTCAGCTATCAAGGATCATTGATACCAAAAAATACTGATACAATCAAACGCCCACATTCCTTGTGGACAGCAAGTGTGTGGGTTCCATGAAGACTGGCGACGGACTCACCTATTTCATCAGCGATCAGAAGGAGCATGACAAAGCTTAGAACAACGGGTCACTCATTTCGCCGTTGAGCTGCGACCAGATCCTGACCAGTTCGGCAAGGCGGTCGGGATGTGAGCCAGCGAGGTTCTTGGTCTCGGAGATGTCTTTCGAGAGGTCGTAGAGTTCCCATTTTGCCTGACCGGAAGTCAATCGCCTGCCCATGCGCACCAGCTTCCAGTCACCGTGACGCAAGGCCGTCTTTCCGCCTTGACGCCAGAAGAGACTTTCGTGGGGCACACCATTACGCTGGCCTGTGAGATAAGGCACCAGATCAACACCTTCCACCTGCTCCGGTTTACTGACTCCGGCGCATTGCGCCGCAGCGGTGCCGAAGATATCAAAGGAGCTGACAGGCCGATCGTAGGTCTGCCCCGCGGGAATCCTGCCTTTCCACTGGACCATGAAAGGCACCCGAATAGCACCTTCATACATCTGCCCCTTGGATCCTCTCAAAGGGAGATTGGACGAAGTCAGTTCTCTGGTCGGACCACCGTTGTCACTCAGGAAGAAGACGATTGTGTTTTCTTCCTGTCCCGATTTCCGCAACTGCTGCAATACCGCACCCACACTGTCGTCCATGTTTGCCAGCATGGACGCGAAAATGCGGCGATGCATGTTTTTAATATGCGCGAATTTCTTCATGTAGGCGTCCGCTCCCTGTAGAGGGCTGTGGACGGCATTGTAGGCAAGGTAGAGAAAGAAAGGCTTGTCGTCATGACGATCAATAAAATCAACCGCCTCACGGGTGAGAGCATCGGTCAGGTATTCCGTTTCGACCACGGGCTGACCACCACGCACGATGGGGTTGTTGGCGTCGTAGTCTGGTTCATCGCCTCCCATGATATCGTGGTAGTGCAATCCGCCTTTACCCCTCCATAGACCTTTCACCCCGCCCGGAAGTGTCTTGCGTCGGAGCAAGGTGGTCACGCCTCTGTAGGGTGGCGGAACGAAGTAGTGCCCCTCATGCGTGAAACCGAAGAACTCGTCAAAACCGTGCCTGAAAGGGTGATACCTTGCGGTGCCGCCCTGGTGCCACTTACCGATCAGGCCGGTGGTGTAGCCCGCATCATGCAGCGCCTCGGCAATCGTGATTTCCTTCGAGGGCAAGCCAAAGCCAGGTTCCTCATTGAGCGCACCGGTAGGGTTGAATTCATAGCCAAATCGCGTCGGAGTGCGCCCGGTGAGAAGGCCCGCACGGGATGGACTGCAATTGGGGCCAGCCACATATCCCGAGGTGAAGCGAACCCCGTTGCGCGCAATCGAATCAATATGAGGGGTTGGAATCTCTGGGTTACCCTGACAGCTCAGCTCACCGTAGCCAAGGTCATCGGCAAAAAGTATTACAAGGTTGGGCTGCCGCAGGCCCGCTCCTGCAAGGGCGCTCGTTCCCCAGACGGTCAAAAGACAAGCTACCTGAAACATGCTCCGACTCCACATCTTGGTGAAAGATGTCGCACGAGCAACCGCTGCAGCGCCTTGAATACGATGAATAACAAGCTTGGTCATACTTCCCCTTTTCATTGCGTCCGAACTGTTTGTGGTTCCCCTAAAATACCGTAAAGCCATGACACTTCAAAACGCGTCATTTGAAGACAATTCAAACCACCTGTGCGACGATCGCCGGCACTGTGCCCAAGGATCACATGGTCTCCCATGCATTCTATGGCCGTATAACAATACCAACCCTCGGGATCATTTCCCAAGGCCACACTCCTGGTCCAATGCCGCCCTTCATCTCTGGAGATGGCAACACTCAACGGCGTGCGTCGTCCTTTCAATACTTCTGGAATATCGGCATGATCATTCCAGACCAGCAAGAGATCACCTGTCCCGGGAATGCGTTCCATGCTCGCAGGTGATACGGGGGAGCGAATTTCACTGGGCACAGGTTGAGACCATGTATTGCCTTCGTCTTCTGACCAACTCAAATACTGGCTGCCTCCGTCGGAACGTATCCACATCATCAGGCGTCGATCTTTCAATTCAATCACGCCCGGCTCCTGAAAGGTTGTTCGTGATCCATCAGGATTGGTTCCATTGAGAACCGAAGCGCTGCGTTTCCACGTCATGCCTGAATCATCGGAAACATAGCACATTAAAAGACCTTTCCAGTCGGGCTGTTCATATTCCGGCAAATGATGCAGGGCCACCGGGCAGATCAATCTTCCACTCTTCAGTTGAATGACACGATCATTGTTCAGAACGTAATACCCCACCTGATCGGCGATCACCTCGATCGGCTCGCTCCAGGTAAGGGCTTCGTCGGTGGAGATACGCATCCATGGTCGACAATCTTCCAT
>JBDQII010000288.1:0-6673 GCA_040264395.1 Verrucomicrobiota bacterium | reverse complement strand
TGTACATGAACGCTAGGCGCACCGGTGGCTTGACCGGCGTGGAGGCCAGGGCCAATGAATCCATGAACGGCAGCGCGAGGGAAACGCCCACTCCTTTCAGGAAGCTGCGACGATCAACAATAGACGAGTGATGATTGGTATTCATATTTCTGCTTTGCTTGGTGTGATGGTTGTTCATTTTTCAACGGCACGATGGGTAAACAGGTAACTGGCGATGACTTCTGTGATGATCGTTCGCACACGGTAGTCGTCCTTGGCAATGCGCGCCATTAACCGGTCGATGACGACCTCATCGTAGCCTTCCAAGTGCCGCCCGAGTGCATAAGCCATGAGTCGTTCGGTCAGGTTCCGGGCCAGATCGACCTTTCGTCCTGCTAAAATGCGTTTTATTTCCGCTGGGGTGGAGAAGGTTTCTCCTGTTGGGAGTTTCCCCGCCGAATCGATCGCAGCTCCTGCGTGATTCTTCTCGCGCCAGCGGCCGATAGCATCAAAATTTTCCAGGCCGAAACCGATGGGATCAAGCACCCGGTGGCAGTTGGCGCAAACGGGATCCGTCGTGTGGAGTTCGGTCCTTTGTCGCATGGTCAATCCCTCCACGCTTTGCAGTTCCTGCTCGTCGAGTTCAGGAATATCTGGGGGAGGTGGGGGGACGCGTTCTCCAAGGATCTGCTCGAGTACCCACACTCCTCGACGAACGGGGCTGGTCCGGTTGGGGAACGACGTGGCTGCAAGCGTCGCCGACATACCAAGAATACCGCCACGATTGGGGTTCTCCAGTTTGACTCGGCGCATTTCAGGGCCTTTCACGAATGAACCCAGGCCATACAACTCGGAAAGCGACTCATTCAGAAAAGTATAATCACTGTCCACGAACCGTATGATCCGTTGGTTTTTGTGGACGATACTTTCGAATAAAAGACGAGCTTCATCTATCATCGCCTTCCGCAAGGCAGGCGTTATCTGTGGAAACAGGTCCGGATCGAAAACCTGGCGGTCCAGGTCGTTCACTTTCAGCCATTGGGCGCCGAATCCGTCGAAGAGAGCTCGCGCGCGCGAGTGCATCAGGAGTCGTTCCGTCTGGGCTCGCAGCGTCTCGGGCTTGTGTAGTTCGCCCTTGTCGGCAAGGATTGACAGTTCGGCATCGGGCGGCGCTGCCCAAAGCAGATACGACAGGCGCGAGGCCAGTTGGTGATCATCCAAAGGGACGATGTCTTGGTTCGATTGAACTGCTCCCGAGGGTGTGATAAAAAGGAACTGCGGAGAGACGAGGACCGCTTTGAGCATCATGGCCAGTGATGCGGTGTAATCCAGCCCGTTCTCGCGGGCGAGATCGAAGATGTCCACAAGGACATCCAGTTCCGCCTCGGTGGATGGGCGGCGATAGGCATCTCTGGTCAAAGAAACCGCAACCTTACGAGCCGATTCGCGAAGATGACCTCCATCGGGGGGAACTTCGCCAAAGAGTCGCTTCTGGACCGCAGTCGGCGCTTCGCCTTTCGGCGCAACAATCTGCTCGACAACCTTGTTGGCCAGGTCGAGGTACAGTTCCGATTGCATTCGAGAGATGGAGTTGAGATAGCCCTCACCGATAACCTCCTCGGGTAACGAGTCGGCGATCGATGGAGCCACACCGTACAATGCATGCAAGGTGTTGCCATACTCCATGGGAGTCAGCCGGCGAATCACGAAGGGTCCAGGGTTTCTCGGGCTCAGGTATTTGAGAAAGCTGAGCCAGTCAATGAATTGGAGACGCTCTTCGCCGGTGGGTTGCTTGGCTGCGTCCTCAGGTGGCATATCATGGACCTTGACGTTTGCAGCGGCTTTTTTCCAATGCATGAATGCAACGCCTCGACCTGGTGCTTTCAGGTCTACCGCAAGATTGACATTTGCCTTGGCGCGGCCACCGCCGTGGCACCTCGTGCAGTATTCCTTGACGAAGGGTTCCACCTTCTCTTTGAAGATTTTTCTGGTTCCCTCCCGGAGCGCCTCCTCAATAGTCCTCTCACCGTCGGTCTCAGCCTGAATCGGTGAGAGCAGCGACCAGACCAGGGCACAGCCTAAAGCCACGGTCTTGAAGCGACCAATTCCTATTGTGAGTAATGACTGCATGCTTTCCATGTTATCAAAAATGTTACAGGAACGAAAAGAGAAGATTGTCAGACACCGCGCTATCCAATGCCTGAAATTTGCTGACATTTTTGGTGACAGATTGGCCTGATTAAAAAATGACCAACCATATGCCTTTTTATTCTTGCGAAGATCTAGAAGAGAAAGAAAAGGAACCCCTAAATCGTCAACTTTATGTATGATCCGGTTCTGAAAACACTGATTGAATGCGACTCCAGAAATTCCGGTAAGAATTTCTATACGGGTAGGCTCCACTCCCATTCTTATCACTTGGCCTTCCTGAACCAACAGCTCTTTCGTCAGCTTGGAATCGATCATGCCAAAAGCATTCAACGCAGCTAAAAGCCGGTCTGTATTTGTTGGCGTCGCCTCAACCCAGATATCAATGTCGCCTGTGTAACGGGAATACCCGTGATAAGCGACGGCATACCCACCGACAATCAGAAAGCGCACATCATGCTTGAGAAGCAACTTCAAGAACTCGGCGAAGTCTTGGGGCATTTTTTCCATCTGGGTATTTTAGGGATTTAAGGCGTTCAAGTATTTCCAGTCGTTCGTCAGGAGACATGTTCCAGCGTTCAAGGCGCTCCGAATCATCCGCATCATCTAATGAATTGAAAACTTGAATACTATTCATTCTAAATGCCATCGAAATCAGTTTACAACAGACACCTTGATCATCAAGTGCGAACCAAGCTGGATAAAATGTTAGTAACGGCAGGTGATAAGCAAACCTGTATCGGCTAAATGAGTTCTTGATTGAAAAATGGCGCAGCCTCACAAGATTCAGGTGATTAAGTGGTAGCGGAGGTCGGGGTTGGTTGTTTTTTACTCCAATTCCGTGTTACATTTCCCCTTTTTCGCAGATTGCTCAAGCCCGCTCTTAATCTATTAGATCCTACTCCGGACCTACAATCTGCTGCCGGTTTTGCTGAAAGTGAGACTCTGAAATACCTGAATCTGCTCTATCTCCTTTATGAGTGAGCAACTTTTACGGACTGGTCCTTGGCGATCTTGTTTTTGACTTTTAAAAAAAGTGTGTCCAATTGTTCCCTCGTGTGCGGATACTGGGTGATGGGACACGCTACGTCACATGAAGCGTTTGCTCGTCTGCTGGTTGAGCACGAGCAGATATTCCTTCGTTATGTTATGACCAAGGTTCCCAACCGTGCGGATGCCCATGACATTGTGCAGGAGTGTTCGGTAGCGCTCTGGGGAAAGTTTGAGACGTATGACCAGAGCCGGCCTTTCGTGGGCTGGGCACTGGGATTTCTTCGGCTCGAGGTATTGAAGTTTCTCCGGAAATCCCAACGGCGAGCTCAGTTGTCGGAGCGAGCGGTTGAGGTCTTAATGGAGCAAGAGCCTCAAAATGAACAAGTTGAGGAATCCGTCAATAGATATCTGTCGTTTTGTCTGGAGCAGCTTCCCGATCAGCAGCGTGCGATTATTGATGGCTATTATCACCAGGAGTACAGCGTCGAGGAATTGGCGACACAGTATGATCGCACGGAGCAAGCAATCTATAAAGCATTGCAACGGATTCGGGCGAGTCTTCAGCTCTGTATTGAAGGGCAAATTCGCATGTCAAGATCATGAAACCGGAACATTGGGAATCCATCATCGCCAAGCATCTCGATGGTATTGCTACCATCGATGAGGTAGCTGAGTTGTCGACAGCGATTGAGGTCGATGAATCGGTAAGGTCCCTTTACCTGCAAATGGCTCGAGTGCACGCCGCTCTTGCCACTTCACCTTCTGGGACGGGGCGTGTTGTTTCTCTCCCTGAAGAACTGCCTTTCTGGCGTACGGGATGGATGAAGGCCGCGGCCCTGTTTGTCGTTGGGTTTGCGGTTTTCACAATGCTCTGGTCGGGGGGGGATTCCCTCGTGGTGATCAAGGATGTGAATGGCGCCGTCAGGTGGACGCGCATTGACGGAAAGACTCGTTACTTTGATTCCGCGGGAGCTTCCGTTTCAGCGGGAACACTTGAATCGATGACGCCGGATTCGTCGGCGACCTTGACGTTTGCCGATGGTTCCACCGTCACCGTTTCCGGCCAGTCCAACCTGATGATTTCGAATGACGACGGAAAACTCCTTTCGTTGCGGGAGGGTGTGCTGTTTGCCAGCGTTGTGCCGCAAGCTCCCAGTCAGCCGTTGAGGTTGACTACCACCACTGCAGAACTGACTGTCTTGGGCACAAGATTCGAAGTGATTGCCGATCAAGCTCAAACTAAGCTCAGCGTTAATCAGGGTCGTGTGGCACTCCAGCGTGTATCCGATGATACCTCTGTGGAAGTTCAAGCTGGATACCAGACCGAGGCGTTGTTCACGACGGAGGCGCCTCTGCAAGTGACGGCAATCCCAAGCCCTGCTCGGACATGGACAGCGGACCTGGAGCATGATGTTGATCATGGAAGATGGGTACCGGTGGAGAGTCTCCTGCGAATCGAACTGGGGCGTGATATCGAAGCCGGACTCGTTCAAGAAAAGAATGCCCGGGAAGTATACGCCGAACGTCTGTCAAATGTCCCCGACGGTTCTGGGGCGATTTTCGCCGAGCCGGTTCGAAACCAAAGAGAAACGCTCTACTTTTCCTCCCTCTCGGCAAAACGGAATGCGTTGCGTCCCATCCTGCTTAGTGCGGAGGCCCGGTTCCGAATTCAGGGGAAGGTGAGTTTACCGTCGGAAATCGTGATCGGTGTGACAGCAGCAACCAACCCGGAACGACTGACTCCTGCTCGCTTTTCGGCTGAGAGGCAAGTGGAGGGTGATTTTGATATTGAGATTCCCGTTCACGAACTGCACACCGCTACTCAACGTGCGGTGGGATTGGAGCTTTTAAGTTGGTTTTGTTTTACCACCCAGCGGGAGGCTAAATTGGCTATTACAGGAGTCGAGCTAGTTGGAAATTGATCAAGAATTCTTGTCCAATTCTCCGGCTAGACGCGGATACAGAATGAAGACACGCAGCAGGTATTCGATAACAACTTTTTCAAAGGTCGTGATAATCCAAAGATAAGAAATGATGAAGATTCTAGCGCTTATTCTTGCAACAGTGATCGCCCTCGGCTCGTCTGTCATTGGTCTGATTGCAGGATCTGAATCCGATCGTGTATCGTCTTCGTTGCCTCGTGTTGAGCGATCGGAAACAGGATTGAAGGGCAACTTCGAGAATACGAGCGACGGCGTCTTCAAATCGGCGTCTGAATACGCCAAGCTGATCGAGCCCCACCTTGGTGTTCCACCTATGGTTGATTTGAGCGATGGCATAGAGATTCCCATCTTCGTCGACGGTCAGCAGTTCACGGGCGATCCTGGTATTCATTGTTGTGACAATCCAAGCCTGCAAATGGGCGACTGCATGTCAGGTTCGGTCTTACAGCGTTACGAAGGCCGGACAGCGGATGGGAAGCCGCTACCCCATGTCGTTTGGGTCTGCTTCGGGCGTCATGATGGGCGCGGTAGTCTTCATAATATCGACGATGCGGACATGCATCACTCGGTACAGATGATCGGATACAATCGACAAACGGGGGCAACGGCATTTTTCGAAAGCGGCGATAACCGCAAGTGGGTAAAGGTCGATCCCAAAACCAATCGCTTGGTCGGCAAATTGCCTGGAGTGGGTGAACCTAAAGCCTTCAATAGAGCCTTCTCAACACCGCGAGGAACTCAATGTGTTCAGTGCCATCAGGCGGATCCATTTATCCATAATCCTTTCATAGATGCCGCCAAGCTTCCCAGCGGAAAAACGGTCGTACCAAAGATTGCGGATCTCGAGGCGCCCTACTTTGTGGTGGGCGCTAGTGACTGGGATATGCGAACGATCTATATCGAGGGTAACAGCTGCTTCGACTGTCATCGAATCGGGATGAAAACGGTCGAAGAATTCATTGGCGACGGGTGGGATCCGAATCATCACATGCCTCCTCGAAAACCAGGTAGTCTGAGTGAGGATTTTATGGAATTGCTTGCAGCCTGGGAAACCGGACCGAAGAACAAGCCAATCTATGATTGGATTATTCCGCCGGTTGGTAATCTCAAAGAGAATCGTGTCGTCGGAGATGATTACCCCCACGAGTCAGATTTCAATCGACCCGATTTGCGGGTTCTCAGGAAACTCGGTGAAAAGCCTCGCCGAATTCCAGAGCGGGTGTCGCGAGGTGACACGACTAGTGGGACGAGTGAATAATCTAGGGATAAGCACTTTGAACTCAATGGACCTAGAAAAACTGACCATCACAGGAGTCGCACAAATAGGAGATTGAACAAATAATCTTGTCCAATTCTCCGACTAGACACGGATACAGGGTGAAGACACGCAGCAGGTATTCGATAACAACTTTTTAAATAGTCCAGATATACCAAAAATAGAAAAATGATGAAGATTCTAACGCTCATTCTTGCGACAACCATCGCCCTCGGCTCCTCCGCCATGGCGCAGAGCAACGACGAGGCGCGTGCCCGCGCCGAACGTGACGAAGGCGAACGCGCCGAACGTGACGAAGGCGAACGCGCCGAACGTGACGAAGGCGAACGCGCCG
>JBDQII010000287.1:0-6704 GCA_040264395.1 Verrucomicrobiota bacterium | reverse complement strand
GATCAGATGTCTTTTTTCAGTATCGAAACGGGCCACATACAATGGCGCCCGCCATCGGATCACATTGATGTTTTTTTCCGTTTTACGTGTGTAAACTAAAAAGAGACCATCAGAATGCCTCATCCAGTGTTGTTGGGTGCTGGACATGGTCAGAAGTTCGCCGTCGTCCCACCTCCAAGGCTGCTTATCCTGCCAGTGGAGTCCATCCTTACTCACACTCTGGTAGCCTCGATCATCTTCTGCACGGATGGTCAGATAGAACTTATCTTGAAAACGCGTGATCGAGGGTTCAAGTAATCCACGTTGGTGTGCTAGTTTTAAAGGTGGGCCTACACGTTTGATTTTCAGGAACTCACCGTCAAAAGAGCACAGCACTCCTGCAACGGAACGATGATTGGATTCTGGACCAAAAGTGAAAGCGAGCAGGATGTCTCCATTGGGTAAATTCCACCTTTGTCCACAGTTGTTGGAATAAATAAAACTTCCCCTTGGATCGCTCCACTCGAGGATGCGGCGTTTGGACCAGGTGCCATCCGATCGTCGAACGGCATACACCGGATACCGTGCCAGTTGATCGTTTCCTGAAAAACCGGCGCCTCGATAGAACACCACTTGCCCCAAGGCCAGAACAGTATCGGTCGCAGCATGGTATTCAGGCACAACATCGCAGACTCCCGCCATCAATCCTTCGTGTCCCTTGACTGGTCTTCGATCAAGGGCGGGAATGGGAGTCGCTTCGGACCATGTTCTGCCTTGATCGTTTGAAATACTCCAATGTACGGGACCAAAATAATCCGACCCTCCAATCACCTGCTTTGTCATGAGTGCAGTTGAGGGGGATCCAGCCTTTCCGGGGATCATGCAGGCTTTGGGATGAAACCAGGTGTTGCCATCCGTTCCTGTCAGGTTTGACTGAAGGCTCCGAACCGTGACGGATTCAATCAGATCTTCCCCCACGAGAGCAGTTTCCGTCATCCACATCAATGACAAGGCGTATGGGATCTTGATAAGATGCCTTATTTGCCAATGATAACGATTTAGATATGAGGGAAACATGACCAATCATGAATGTGGACAATAATGAACAGCTTGTCCACTTATTGCTGGCGTGTTGAAAACAACCAATTAGCACTTGTTGAGATAAGACCAAAACGACAAACTTGAACTATCCAATGGTCAAAATAATTCTCGAAAATCTTCCTGCGAGGTCAATCTCTATTCTTTTAATATTCATCACTGTCCTGTCCAACTCAGCAGTGCATGCTTCAGCCAAAACCAATGTGGTGATCGTGCTGATCGACAATCATGGATACCACGAACTCAGCAGGAACGGACATCCCGTGGTTCAGACTCCACGCATCGACAGACTTTCCAGAACCGGGGTAAATTTTACTGATTTCAACGCGCCTCCATTTTGCTCTCCCAGTCGGGGTGCTCTGTTGACCGGAAGGTATGCGTTGCGCTATGGGATTCATAATACGGTGGGTGGTGTTTCCATTCTTCACAGAGATGAAAGAACGCTTGCTGATGTGATGAAAACTGCAGGTTATCGAACGGCTGTCTTTGGTAAATGGCATTTAGGCATGTCGCATCCCTACACACCTGATTGCCGTGGGTTCGATGAGTATTTCATTCATGGAGGTGGAGGTGTGAGTCAACTAGAGGATTATTACGGGAACAATCACATGGATGCGACTTACGTGCATAATGGACACTATGTGAAATCAAGGGGGTTTTCCACCGACGTACTGTTTGATCAAGGGATTGATTTCATGAACCGAAATCGTGAGAACCCATTCTTCTGTATGATTTCAACGCCTGCAGTGCATTTCCCAACGCTTCTGCATCCGGAAACCGGGAAACGATTGAAAGATCGTGGAATCGCGGACGAGAAGCAGTTGCCGCTCTGGTCCATGATAGAAAATGTGGATGAGAATGTGGGGCGATTGCTGGACTATTTGAAAGCAAGCGGATTGAAAGAGAACACGCTCCTGTTTCTCATGTCTGATCAGGGAGTCAACGACCGAGGAGTCATTCATCGAGCCGGAAAAGATACCAAGCGAGGCGTTCAATACGATGAAAAGCATCAAGTTTACTGCATGGTCCAATACCCAAAGATTACCGACGCTCAACCAGGCGATCGATCCGAATTGACGGGAATGGTGGATGTGTTGCCCACGGTCCTTGATGTATGCGATGTCGAACGACCATCCAATCTGGATGGGCAAAGCTTGAAACCCCTTTTGTCGCATACTTCAGGTTGGAATGGAGAACGCAAACTGATCATTCAATGCCCACGCGCCAGAGCGCGCACAAAATGGGGGAATGTGTCGGTCAAATACAAGAAGTGGCGACTGGTAGATGGAAATGAACTTTACAATATCAGAGATGATCACGGCCAAACAAAAAACCTCATTGACCAGTATCCCAGTCTGGTCAATGCCTTGGCTGCAAGTTACGAAACATTTTGGAACGGGCTGCCCCCACAATCGGAACTGTTGTCAGCTCATCGATTGGGTGCAGAAAAAGCGCCATCTGTTCGCTTGAACGGAATGGATTGGTATGAAGGCGGACACCCCTGGCCCCAACAAGCACTCGCAAAAAGAAAGGAACAGGGCAAATGGAGAGTCGATATAGCAAGAAGCGGAATCTATCGATTCGAACTGCGGCATTATCCTAGAGAGGAGCCAAGGCCGCTAAAAGCAGTCAGAGCAAGTGTTTCTGTCGGGAACGAAAGCAGGAGCATGTTGCTTGACGTGGACGCCACCCACGCGGTGCTTGAACTGAAATTGGAAAAAGGTTTCTTTGATCTACACACGGTTCTTCAACACCCCGATGATCATGAGGGCAACAAAGAGTGGGGAGCCTATTATGTCTATGTGGATTATCAGGGAAAGTGAATGAGGGCTGATTTTCTAATCCAGTGTCAGGGCGGACAGCGCATAGCAGGTGCTGCTGTAAGTGATAAAATGATAACGGTCCGTGTTTAGAGATCGTGTCCACCATCGCCCTGAGGTACGCTGGTGATTCTTGAGCCAGGTGATGCCGCGCTTCAGAGTTGGATCCGAAGCAGCAATGCCATGCAATCGAAGCACCATGCAGACTAAACCCGTCATATGTCCATCGCTTTCCGGTTGCTCAAATGTCAGCTCTGCTCGCAGCTTGCCCGCGCGGCTTCCATTACCCCATTTTTCCGGTGCTGCAAAGGCGCGAAGGGCCCAGCCGCCATCCTTTTTTTGATAATTACCGAGAAAAGTCGTCATGCTTTTCGTTGAATGATCTTGCACCAAACCGGGCCAGAAGTGTTCGGCCCACCACAGCAGCACCCGAGCGTATGCATGGGGTGGGGGTGTGTTCTTGAGGTATTGCTCCAGCGAATGAATCGATGCTCCAAGTTCTTCATCGGAGCGCATTCTGCTCAACCACCCCGGGGCTGACGCCACCGCAATGGCTGCCACGGTGGCGGACTGGTAGGAGCTGGATTCCAAGGGAGGCCAGCAATCATCGTTACCAAAAGATCCATCTGCTGATTGTACCTTGAACATCAAACGCAAAGCCCTTTCTGTTTCCTGGGAACAGGCACCTGTGATATGCAGGTCCCACGAGGCCAGACCTGCGGCGAGGTAGGCAAGCTGGGTGGGCTGAATGCCTTCGCGTAGTGAAGAAACTTCCTCCTCTTCCATGGACTTCAATTCATCCACAAAGAAATCGCGTATGGATGCATCGGGAGGTCCCGCCACGGACGTCAGACCGGGGCGAATCATCATGTAAGAGCCGTTTGTGTGGCAACTGATGCATTGCTTGCTCTCGCTCCAGGCCTTTGCTCCTTGATCTAAATGAGTCAATGCTGATGACTTGGACCATTGCTCAAGTAGTGGTTCCTCGGCGCTGGCAGAAGGGATCCGAATACTGCCGTCCTTGTACTGGTGGGTTTCTTCTCCCTGAATCGTCAGGTACTGGCCCACTAAAATCGGTACCAGCCGCAGCCAGAAATCCACGCTTCGGTTCAAGAAAATCATCTCAGCACTTTAAGGAAAGACCCGCCAGCTGTTCAAGTGTCGAGTGGGAGGAACAAGCTTAGATTGAAAAGTGAAGTTGGGGTATTGTGACAAGATTGAAGGTCGAAATTTTTCTCTTTGAATACAGACTGGTGTTTTCCCATCGGAAATTCCGAGTGTTTGCATGGCGCCTTGGTTATTCAATGCAAATTCGATGCCATTCGATGAGTTCCAAATCACCTTTGTAAGGCATCAGTGAGTCTAATCTCATTGATATGATGATTCTTGGAAGTTATACATTGGACGTGTCACTTCAGGTTACTTTTCACAGTTCGGCGCTTCCAGATGTTATTCAGGCAAAGGTTGCTGCGGGTATTGCCGTGCATCGTCTTCCAGCAGGCCTCTTGTATGCATCAATCGGTCAATCAGCCAGATGGTTGAAATATGCCAGGGCCTGGGCGCCGATTCACTTGCGAGGCGCAATCAGCGCCCTCTACCAGTCGGTCTATCGATCTACGCTGGACTCCATGGAAAGGGACGATTTTCACTATCTGGCGCTGGGTTGTGGTGATGGGGTGAAGGACGCTTCCTTTCTTGAGTTGGCTTCTCCAGACAAGTGGCGGGTCAAGGTTACTCTGCTTGATGTCAGTCCTTCCCTCACACTCGGTGCAGCGCAAAGACTGACTGCGTGGCAAACCCACTTGCACGTGGCCGATCTTGAGTCTCAACCTGATCTTTCAGTGCTTGATCTTGCAGAGCGCAGACAGCCTCGGGTGATTTCCTGTCTTGGCATGCTACCAACACTTGGTCATGCAATGTTGCTTCCTTACCTGTCTTCTGTCTTGAAACCGGAGGATCGACTCGTGATCTCAGCGAATCTATCGCCGACGGCCAGCGATGAAGACATGGCCTCCATAAAGTCACAGTATGACAATCCAGAGGCCCGCCTCTGGTATTCCGGCGCCTTGTTGGAACTTGGGTTGGAGCGGAACGATTTTGTGTTGAGATGTTCCGTGGAATCCCTTGCAGGCATCGCAGGTGCCTATCGCATTGTTGTACGGGCTGAGATCCTTCGAGGGCTTGAATTACAAGTGCATGGTGAGGTCTACCCCATGGCAGCAGGAGATAGGCTTGAGGTTTTTCGTTCGGAGCGATGGACCCCCAGCGCCCTGCAGCATCGTTTCAGCCATCAGGGACTGGAAATCATCCAAGCGAGTGTATCGAATGATTCTCAGGAGGGTGTTTACGTCATCGCGAACCGGAAACAGTCTCCAGTGTAAAACGTGAAGCTTGCCACTATCAAAAAAGATACCAGTTAGCCATCATCGTTGCTGGACTGTTTTCTCATCCAATCATTTTTCACATCCAGCACTGAACGAAACATCTTGTCCCCTTGACTCGGCCAGTGTTCGGTTGTTTGTTTTTGATAATTAAAAAGTGTCGCGCAAATGCACGTAATGCAGAACCTGAAAATCAATGAAACCCTTGCCGAATTCTAATCCGGGTGAGCGCGACAATCATCTTGAAAGACACATGACCCAAATTTCAATAGACCGCACTGAACGCATTCGGGGTATGCTCACGGGCATGTTCATTGGAGATGCCCACGCCATGCCAGCCCATTGGTATTACAATCGCGACGCGCTACGTCAGGATTACGGTTGGATCACTGAATTCATGTCTCCCAAAAGACATCATCCGGACAGCATTCTCTGGAGAAGTAATTACAGTCCCTTGAACACGAAAGGAGATATTCTTCATGACCAGGCGCAATACTGGGGCCAGAAAGGGATTCACTATCATCAACACCTCGGTGCGGGCGAAAATACGCTGAACCTTCAGCTTGCCTGGCAACTGATTGAAACAATTCAAGAAGCGAAAAGTTATGATGCGGATCGTTATCTTGAGCGTTATCGGGATTTCATGCTCAACCCGCAATCTCACCGGGATACTTATGTAGAGGAATGCCATCGTCAGTTCTTTACACAATACGCACGCGGTCGAAGCTTGAAATCATGCGGTGGGCCCGACAATCACATAGGAGGACTGGCTTCACTGCCGGTATTTTCTGGCTTATTGGACGGAGAAATCGAGTCGTTGCGACTGGTTGCGCGTGAGCATCTTCATTTGACCCATCATCATGCCGTCGTAGAGCGTGCTGCAGACAGCCTGACAAGGATTCTTGGTGATGTGTTGCTTGGGAAAGAGCTGCAAGAGGCAATCGTCAACCACGGTAATGATTTTTTCTCATTGCGACGTGCTGAACGCTGGGCGCTCAAACCCGACGCAGAAGTCATTGATCATCACTTCAGTTCTGCTTGCTACATCGACAAGGCTTTTCCTGCCTCTCTTTACCTCGCATGGAAGTATGCCGGAAGATTCAGGGATGGAATTGTTGCCAATACAAACATTGGAGGAGACAACTGCCATCGAGGGGCGGTCATTGGTGCTTTGTTGGGTGCAGACGCTGGGCTAGGGAGCATACCCGTTGCCTGGCGCCGATCCTTGCTGATGACTCGATCATTAGAGCAACTTCCCGTCTTTGTTTGATTCGTTTTGACGCATTGGAAAATTGAGCCGCTGAGCCTAGCTCAATGCACCGTAAATCGGTCGGTGTTTGGTATACCCACCATCAATCGTCAACACTTCTCCCACAGCCCAGCACTGTTCTGCCCAGAAATAGGATGTGGCTGCCGTTATGTGCTC
>JBDQII010000286.1:0-6775 GCA_040264395.1 Verrucomicrobiota bacterium | reverse complement strand
GCCGTCACAAAATCGGCATACGCCACTTTCCATGAACCACCTCCACCTGCCGCCATATCAAATCAACCTTTTCATTGTCGTGAGGTTTTTATTTGAAAATAAAATTGAAATATCAAGTTACCTTGATTGATTTGAGAGTCTGCTCCAATTCGTCCGCATCTGGGCGAAAATTGCTCGCAACCCCTCTACGGGAGATTTCAATCGCCATCGCTGGGGCAGCTCCCGTGCAGAAACTGACCACACCTGCTGAAACGCACTTGAGGAAGTCTACTCTCGATTCATGCACAAATGTCATATTCGTGGCAAGTGGATTCACGAAGCCATAGGCCAGAAAAATACCAAGAAATGTTCCTACTAATGCTGATCCAACTTTTTCTCCGATGGTTTCTACGGGGCCAGCGATAGCTCCCATAGTGACCACGATACCCAAGACGGCAGCTACAATGCCAAAACCCGGAAGTGCGTCGCCGACCTTGGTGAGTACACCTATTGGTTCATGGCCCTCCTCATCCATTTTGTGAAGTTGAATATCCAGTAATGGCTTCAGTTCTTCTGCCTTGATTCTTCCGTCGATGATCGGACGCAGGGCCTCGCAAATAAAAGTCATCGCTTCTTTGTCGGCTGCCAGAGAAGGATATTTTGAGAAAATCGAACTAGAAGCGGGTTCATTGATATGGTCCTCAAGAGCAATCATGCCATTTTTTCTTCCTATCATGAACAGCTCATACAGGGCCTGGAAAAGGTCTTCATACGATTTCTGGCTGTATGGGATGCCTTTCAGAGTAGCCATTAAGTTTTTGAGGAGATCTTTTAAAACACTGAATGGAGCCATGATAATCATTGATCCTATAGCCGCACCCCCAATAACCAAAAACTCATTAAGATGTATTAAGCTTGATATTTTTCCTCCTACCATCGCAAAACCGCTTAGCACACAGGCAACGATTAATATGGCGCCGATTATTATAACCATAGTGGTAAAGAGTATACAAAAAATGAGACAGAGTCCATCAAAGGTCTCGCGCAAGACCTCGAATAAGTAAAATGGCCTCCGAATGGATCTGGCATACCCGCGATTCCGTGACGCCCAGAATTTCTGCAATCTCCTTCAATCGCATGTTTTCGTAGTAATAAAAGGCGAGGACTTTTTTCATTTTGTCCGGCAATTCAGTGATCTTTTCCTTGATCTTTTCAATCAATTCAAGGCGAGAGGTAATTTCATCCGGACCCGGTGTTTCCTCATCCTCGATGTTGACACCCATGAAGGGGTCATCCGGGCCGCTCTGCTCATTGCATCCATTGATAGAGACAAAAGCAACCGGACGGATTTGTTCCACTAATTTTTGATAATCATTGATGGAGATTTCCAACGCCTCAGCGATTTCTGATTCCTCAGGCATACGCTGCATCTTGGATTCGAGTTCGCAAATGACTCGTTCGACTTTTTTTGCTTTGTCATGAACAGAACGTGGGACCCAGTCCAAACGCCTCAATTCATCGAGGACAGCCCCGCGTATGCGATGCCTGGCGTAGCAAG
The DNA here is from genome assembly GCA_040264395.1 of Verrucomicrobiota bacterium. Lineage (GTDB taxonomy): Bacteria > Verrucomicrobiota > Verrucomicrobiia > Limisphaerales > AAA164-E04 > AAA164-E04. The sequence continues at coordinate 5,238 of JBDQII010000286.1, read as the reverse complement.
CGAAATTTGAATTCTGTGCGGGGTCATAATTGCGGATAGCCTTCAACAGGCCAACCAAACCTGGACTGTAAAGATCTTCCTGATGCACATGTGACGGTAGAGTCATGGCAAGGCGACCCACCACACTTTTGACGAGGGGGAGATACTCTTTGACTAGATCATTTTCCAGCTCACCACCTTGATCGTGGCTGCTGTAGGATTCCCATGCTTTCTTTACAAACGTCGCTGGTTTTTCCTGCTCTAGCGTCGCGGTATCCATGGTTGGGCATTCTGCGTTCATGCTTTTGTCTCCTTCATTTCGTTTGGTATTTTAGAGGCCGTCTCTTGTTGGCTAAGCTTCTCCTTAAATGCGTCCCTTAAGCAGCGCACCCACATGCGAGCCCACCATCGCATCATTAAACCTGCTAAATATGCTGCTATACATGCTTTCAAAAGAATGATGACCCAGTCATTTTGGCTTGCAAAACCGAAACCCATTCCGATCAGAAACCCCACCAAACCTCCCAGTATCATCATCTTTTTCATAAGGTCACAATTCGATCTCAACTCCACTTAGCAAATGCCTTGCCAACGCGTTTTTGGATCGTATTAAAAGTATCTAAGCTGCTAAATGAGAAGGGAATATGCGGGAAATAATACTGGAGGGTCTAAACGCTTCAAAGGTACCTGGAATATTTTGCCCTCCGCTCAGAAGTGCGACAGGGAAATTTGTGCCTAGGAACAGGTTCATTAATTTTCCCCACTGCGGGTCCTCATCCAAATGGGTGATGATGAGCCCTTTTGGGTTGAATTTTTCGAAGGCTCTTATCTGCTGGCTGAGGTGTGCATCTGTGTAGCACGCATTCAAAACAAGGTATCGGTCACAATCAGGCAAGTTTTTGAGTCTTGATTCCAAGTCATCTACTTGATTTGAGTCCTGAATGCTGATTCCCGGTAAATCGATGAAAAGTTGACTGGCTCCTTGTTGGTCTGCATGGTTTTCCGGAAAGCGGGTAATGGGGGCTTGCAGCATTTCGGCATAAACGGCAAGTGATTCAGCAGTATTAGGTTGCATTCCATCCAGACGCCAAATAGTCGGAGTCAGATTACGTTGGAAAACAAGGTGCGCCATCCATTTGCAGAGGACCGTTGTTTTTCCGCAGCCAGGGGTTCCCAAGAGGACAATGGGTCGATTGCTTTCTCTTGGATCCGCAGGGGGGGCAGGTAGCAATTCCATCATCAAACTGCGGCAAAACGCCAATTCATCCCTCACGAAATTTGGCATACCATCTTGAAATCGTAATGATAAGCGATCCAGGATTTCTGATATCCAATAATCGCTCAAGCCCATGCTTCTCAACATGGGTTCCACACGCCATTTGTTGGCTGATTTCTGACTTGCCGTCTGATTTTTCTGTGGCCGAGAAGTACTTGCTTTATTCGGGTTTTCATCGATTTTTTTCTGGTAAATTTGAAAAAAAGTTTGACCCTGTGATTCATCTTCAAGGTTGGATGAATCAGCTGCCGTTTCAGCAGTTTTCGGTTCTGGAATTTGGATCAACAACTCCAGTTTGGGTTTTCGCCAGATACGGGATAAGCCCTTGGCAGATTGTTGTCTGACTTCCTTGATGACCGCTTGCGGGCCGTATGATTGTCTTGCTTTCCTGACCGCATCCTGTGGTGAGTCGGCGAGCATCGTGACCGTTTTCATTTTGATTTCCTTTCAGTATTAAATTTGGATTCCTGCGTTTCTCACGTTGCCAAGGGGTTTCCCTTTTCAGCATCAGGCATATTGACGACTGCAAAATTCTTAAGGGGTATAGAATTAGGAATTTCAGTGAACCCGATGACAGCCAAGTCGGAGAACGTGGACTTAAGAAAACGATAGAGCGCTATTCGGATTTGAGGCCCACAGACCAGGACCGGGTGAAAACCGCTGGCTGTCATCTTTTGAATTGCCACAGAAAAAGCATCGACTAATTTCCATGCAAAATTCGGTTCGAGTACGAGTGCTACTTCCGTTGCAGATTTACGGATGCCTTCAGATATGGCTCGCTCTATTTCAGGGTCCAGTGACAACGTATGTATGTAGCCATCCTCCCCTTTCCACTGCTTGGCTATGGCGTTCGAGAGTGCCTGACGGGCTTGCTCAGAAAGCTCATCCGGGTTTTTCGTATGGGGTGCCATGTCACTGATACGCTCCAAAATTTCAGGTAAATTCCTTATCGATAAACCTTCTGCGAGCAGGTTTTGAAGGATCCGGTGAATGTGGCCTACGGTCAGGTGCGCAGGAATCAGCTCGTTAATGACGGCCGAATGCGTGTCTTGCAAGTGATCAAGCAAGTGTTGAACATCCTGTCGTGAAAGTATCTCGGCAGCATTGCGCTTGATTGTCTCGGAAAGGTGTGTCACGAGGACCGTTGTCGAATCCACCACAGTGAACCCTTTCAGTTCAGCATTCTTTTTTTCAACTGCGGTGATCCATGTAGCCGGCAACTGGTAGACAGGTTCCTTGGTTGGGATACCTTTCAAGATTTCCTTGCTGTCGGTGGCATTCATTGCCATCCAGTGCCCTGGCTGTATTTGCCCCTTGGTGCGCTCCTCACCTTTGAGCAAAAGGCGATAATCATTGGCTTGCAATTGAAGATTGTCCTTCACCTTGATCGGAGGAACAATCAGGCCCATATCACGAGCAAAGTTTTTTCGGATACCAGTGATTCTTGGCAGGAGGTCACCATTTTTGGATTCATCGGCAAGGTGAACGAGTCCGAATCCGAGTTCCACCTGAATTGGGTCCAGTTTGAGCAACTGCTCAATGGGTTGTTCTGCTGGAGCTGCACTATTAGCCTTTGCTCCCTTTGCCTGAGGGGAACCGGGTGTTTTTGAAGTGGCATCCTCCTCTAACACAGATTGAAAGGAGTCTTTAAGTCTCGGAAGATACCAGGCTGCAAGCCCGAACAAGACAGCGAGAGTGAAAAAGGGAAGGAATGGGAAACCCGGGATAAACATCATGACACCCAGCATGGCTGCCAGGATCCAGATCGCTTTGAATGAAAAGAACAATTGCCCGGTGAGTTCTCGCCCTAGATTGTTCTTGGCTGTTGCACGAGTCACAAGAATACCGGTTGCTGCTGAGGTGATGAGTGCTGGAATTTGGGAGACGAGTCCATCGCCAATAGATAAAAGCGTATAAAGCTCAAGAGCATCCATCACGGACATTTGCCTCTGGAAAATCCCAATGCCAAACCCTCCGATGACGTTAATGATCGTAATGAGTATGCCTGCAATGGCATCGCCTCTCACGAACTTGCTGGCACCGTCCATGGCGCCATAAAAATCTGCTTCTCCCTCAACTTTTTTACGCTTCTCCCTGGCTTGAATTTCATCGATGACTCCTGCGTTCAATTCAGCATCAATAGCCATCTGTTTGCCCGGCATGGCATCCAAGGTAAATCGGGCTGCGACTTCGGCAATGCGTCCGGCACCTTTGGTGATCACAATGAAGTTGACCAAAACCAGAATGATAAAAACGACGAGGCCTACGATAAAATTCCCTTTAACAACGAAATTACCAAATGCTTCAATAATATTCCCAGCGTAACCGTCCAACAGAATCAAGCGTGTCGAGGCGACATTGAGTGACAGCCGGAATAATGTTGCCATCAGCAGCATGGTAGGGAAACCAGTGAAGTCAGCAGATTCCTTCAAATATAAAATGACAAGCAACATCAGCAGAGATATTGCAATGCTCAACGCCAATGCCCCATCCAGCAGGAAAGCAGGCATTGGCAGAATCAGGAACATGACGATGCCAAACAAGGCCAGCGGTAACCAGACGTCGAGGCCATACACCAGCTTCTTGCGGTAATCACTTCCCAGAAATTTTTCGATAATCATCATCTTTTACTCAGGCTCATTTGCCTTGCGCGTGATATTTGTATGGGTTCAGTCGATAGACTGCGGCAAGGATCTCAGCGATGGCTGAATACATGGCCGCAGGTATTTCATGGCCGACGGGTGTTGATTTATAGAGAGATCGAGCCAGGGGCTTGTTTTCAATAATCGGAATTTTGTGTTCCTTGGCCAATTCCTTGATTTTGGCTGCAAACAGTCGCTCCCCTTTTGCCAGCACCTTGGGGGCAGTCATGCCATTGGCATTGTATTTCAGGGCGACGGCATAATGTGTCGGATTGGTTAAAATGACATCTGCATCAGGGACATCCTGAATCATTCTACGCTGACGTAATGCCATTCGCATCTGTTGCCGTCTTCCCTTCATCTTGGGATCCCCTTCCTGGTTCTTATGCTCTTCCTTGGTTTCCTCCTTGGTCATCATCAGATCTCTACCCGTCTTCCAAAGCTGATAGCCGTAATCGACGAGAGCAAAGAAGATCATCACAATAATGAATTTCGTGAAAATCGACGCGGTTGTCAGCGAGACGAACTTAATGAAATCACCGATACTGACAGATGAACTGAAAATAGGAGATTGAATTGCCTTTCGAGCTTCAAAATAGAGGAAGCTTCCCAATATCAATATCTTACCACTTGAAAACGCAGCGGTCACAAGTGCGTTTGTGGAAACTATTTTTTTCCAACCATTAATTGGGTTGATTTTATTCCAGTTCAGATTGATTGCTTCCGTTGTCAGCTTAAGCTTTGTTTGAGAGAGGCCGGCAATCAGTCCTCCTGCAGCCGAAGCTCCAACAACGGGTGAAACCATCTTAAAAAAAGTTGCGCCCGATGTGCTGATGTGGGACTGCATGAACTCTTGTTTGATATCTATCGAGTTCGCTTCAGTGAGAACGCTTGTCATGACCTTCGCTGATTGTTCCCAGATCTCCGGCCCGACCATCATCAAGGATCCAAGGCCTCCAGCAGTTACCATCAATGTCTGTATCTCTGCACTCTTGGCAAATTGCCCCTGATTAAAGGAGTCCTGCAGTTTTTTAGGTGTTGCTTGTTCTGTTTTTTCGCCTGCTTGCTCATTACTCATGATCAAGCCTTTCTTTTGTGAAAATAGTTTCTCTCATCATCGCATCAACCATTCAGGGAATTTACTGCGCTCATGAGATCAAGTGGGATTCCTCGCACGAATTGAACGATATGCTCAGCCATTACATCGCACGTCATTCCAAAAACAGTCAATCCTGCAAGGATTCGGAATGAAAAACTTTCAGCAAACACGTTCATTTGAGGAACAGCTCGCCCAAGAAAAGAAAAGAGAAGCAGCAGAATGAACGAAACAGTCATGATGGG
>JBDQII010000285.1:0-6776 GCA_040264395.1 Verrucomicrobiota bacterium | reverse complement strand
TCAATGAAGTATTGGATATTTCACGAATTGAATCCGGAAATTGCAAATTTAGTCCGGAGCAGGTCGATCTGCAGGAATTGCTTTATGAAGTGGGTGACTTGGTGCGCCCCATGGCGACGGATTTGAATGTGACTCTGCGATTTCAAGAAAAAAGGAAACCTTGCCTGGAAGTGCTGGCCGACAAGCAACGACTTCGTCAGGTCTTCCTCAATCTGGCATCCAACGGGATCAAGTACAACCGTGATCACGGAACGCTTGGTATTTATTGCGAACGACTCTCAGAGGATCGGGTCAGGATCATCTTTGAAAACACCGGGGAAGGCATTCCCGATTCAAAGCTAAAACGATTGTTTCAGCCCTTTGATCGGCTGGATGCCGAGCGTGATCAACTCAAGGTAGAAGGGACGGGGCTGGGGCTGGCTATTTCCAAAAAACTTGTGGAAGCCATGGGTGGAAAAATGTGGGCTCGCTCCATTGTCGGTCACGAAACGAAGTTCTTTGTCGAACTCTGTTGTCCTGACGGATTGGATCGCAAGGCCCCCTTAGAGTTCAACAGGAAATGACTTCTACATCCGAATATTGATCGTCCCGGGCTGCAACTTTCGTTCGCAAACCAAAGATTTGTGAATGCACGAAACTCTCTAGCTGATCAAGGCAGGCAAATTCAAAGAAAAAACAGATCCTTTATCTATTTGACTTTCAACATGGATTTCACCCCCCATAGCCTTGACCAGCTGCTTGACAATAGAAAGCCCGAGTCCTGTCCCTTTAACTTCACTTCTTTCTCGCTTCATATCCAGCCGATCAAAAGGAATAAAAAGGCGTCGCGTTTTATCTTTGGGTATCCCCACTCCATTATCCTCTACATCGATAAGAATGCGATCTCCTAACTTTCGAGCTGATAGTTTTACCAAACAATCACAATTCTCACGTTTATATTTGAATGCGTTGGAGATGAGATTTATGAGGATTTGTTTGAGTCGTCGGCAATCTAAATGCACTTTCAATGGCGTTTGCCCGGGATTCAAACATACAATTTGCGCTCCTGCACTGGCTGCTTCAGGCTTCATTAGATTCCTGACCGAAACGAGTGTTTCAGAAACATCGACGGGCTCTGGGTGAAGTATCAATTCATCAGTTTCCACCCGCGAAATATCCATCACGTCGGTGATGAGCTCCAGGAGATGCTTGCCTGAATTGTGAATTCTGTTCGCGTTTTCAAGTTGCTTTTCTCCCTGACTGCTCATTTGCATTAATTTTGAAAAGCCTATGATGCTGTTGAGAGGTGTTCTCAATTCGTGGCTCATTCGGGATAGGAAACGACTTTTTGCATCATTGGCCTCTTCAGCCTGATTCTTTGCCTCCTGAAGTTGCCTCAGAGATTTCTTCTGTTCTGTGATGTCTCTGATCAAAGCCATAAAACGCGGGGATGAATCATCGCTCAAGAATTGAGTTGTAATTTCTACTTCCAACTCAGAACCACTTTTGGAACGCAATTTGGTCTCGAAAACCAATGATTTATCAGCTCCCTCCATTAGCCTGAGATGCATTTGTTTAATATTATCCCTATCTATTTTTGCATCAAGTGCCAGAGGCCTCAATTTCTTGATTTCTTTAAGCGTATACCCCGTTATTTGTAACGCACTTTTATTGGCGTAGATGAATCGTAAATCATGGGGCTCATACATCAAAATGGCATCAAAAGTTTGATCGAGGGTTTGCTTGAACATATGCAGCTCTCTTTGATCAGTCTTTTCTTGGGTAACATCACGCAAAGCACCCCTAGTCATTTTGGGCTTTCCGTTTTCAAAACGAACACTAACTTTACCCTCAAGTTGCACAATATCACCATTTTTAGCGATGACGGAAACATCCATCAGACCAACGTCTTCCCCATTCAGCAGGCGTCGAAATGACTCCATGCAACGCTGTTTGCAACTGGTAGCAAGGATGTCAAAAATTTTAATCGATGATCTTTCTGATTCACTGTAGCCAAGCGTTTCCTGCCATTTTCTGTTCACCCAGACAATATCCCCCTCAGGTGAAATGCTCTGAACAATGTCACTCACGTTATCAAACAAATCCTTAAATCTTTCCTCGCTTTCCTTCAGCGAAATAAAATTCATCACCTGGCTGCTCATTACGTGAAGAACCTCTTTCTCTTGAGGCTCTAATTTTCGTGGAACATGATCCAATACGCACAGAGCTCCTATGACATGACCACTTGAGGTGACCAGGGGCACTCCCGCATAAAAGCGTATGTTGGGAGGTCCGGTAACTACTTTGAGTTGACGGAACCGTTCATCTTCTAGGGTGTCCACCACCTCCAGAATCTTTTCACCCCTGACAGTATGACTGCAGAAACTTTCATGACCTTCAATATCGCATTCATCCATGCCATAAGGGTTTCGAATAAGAACCTGACCTTTATGCACCAGGCTGATCAAACAGATAGGAGCTTTGCAAAAAAGTGCCACCAATCGCGTCAAAACAGCTATTTCATTCTCTGCCTGTAGTTGTCCCGCCTCCTGATGCCTCGAAGCCATCAGCTGCTCATAATCTTCAAATGAGAGTTTGTTTTGTGTCATTATGACCGGAGTTGCTTAATGTTTAATACTTGTTTTGTGAATTGTATACGGATCATTCGTGCATTTTTAAAGTCAATGAGTTTCAAGTTATTTCCCACTGGGAGTATACCTTACGATGATATTGAGTGTCAGCATTCTAAGGGAATCTTGATTCCACCCATACTCCATCAGGGGCAGTTTCTGGTATCAAAGATAGACAAAAGCGGCCGTAGCCTCAATTTTCTTTGGCAAGTTTTCTCTAAGACGCATCGCGGGCCTACATGTCTTCCCAGCCCTCATGCTTTAATATTTGAACATAAGGGCTTTTCGCGTTCTGTGATTGGACATATTGCTGTCAGCGCGATGAATTGTTATCGCATCACGTGCCGGTATAGGGATCTCTCCTTCCCAATCTGTCCTGCTCGATTAACGAACAATGCCCTGACTGAATCCCAGCGTCTGTGTCCTTGCGAGACTACCTCATTTATCGACCCTTCAACTCCATTTCGAATTTGACCCTTTTGTAAAACTGCCCAAACTGAAAGGGACATGTGTTTCAGTTCTTCATCCGTTCGCGCCCCACAAAGAAATGTTTCTTTTCTGTGTCTGAGTCTTTTCTTTACCATGATACTGGGGGTCAGCCCAATCGAGGCCGCCTCCCCCGGGGAAAAGCACTTTGACAAACCCGTGAGTTTGGCGTGGGTAGCTGATGATCAGTCGCTGTGGGCTGTTACCCATCATGGGAGCAATGTACTGCGTCTGGATCCGGATTCGAAATCTGTGAAACTTGTTTTTCAGAGCGAGGGACCGCTTTGCGATTTACATATCATACCCGGCACTTCCAGGCTCATTGCGCTTCAATACAAGCCAGGACGAGCCTTTCTTTTTGAAGGGACCTCCTCCACCGCAGCCCCAGACATTTCTGCGGTGGACCTTCCCGACCATGCCGTGGATATCACTAGTTCGCATCATGGAAAATACCTCTATGTTCTGCATCACTGGAATCAGAAGGTTTCCATCCTGGAACGAAGCGATGCCAATGGGGAGCGTTCTTCAAGCCAATACAAATTGAAAAGTGAAGTACAACTTCCCTTTGCTCCCTGGAATCAGATCATCTTGCCTGACTCAAATACATGGGTCATCACTTCTGCTTTCGCCGGAAAAATGTGCATACTGAATCTCCAGACAGGTCGTATCCAAAACACCCTCCAGAGCCCTGTTCACAACATTCGAGACCTTGCCTTGAGCCCGGATCACAGTACCCTCTGGGTAGCACATCAACTTCTGCATCCCGATGCCACCACATTGCGCGGGGATATTCAGTGGGGATTCTTGATGGAAAACAAGGTCACTGGATTTCCCTTAAATGATTTAGCCGTCAGGTTCAAGCATCAGAATGCCATCAAACCCATGTGGCAATTGGAACGCCCCGGAAATGCGGCTGGAGATCCTGAAGCTGTTTTATGGACGGATCATGGGGAGCTTTTGGTCGCGTTGGCGGGTGTCGGGGAAGTTGCAATCTTATACGAGGATTCTACCGCAAGCGCTCGTTTGGGTGTCGGGAGGCGTCCTTGCTCCATCGCTTATGACCCAGAACAAAGGCGTGCTTTCATTGCCAACAGCTTATCCGACTCGATCTCAATCATCCACCTTGCACCAAAACCCAGAACGACAGGAACCATCAGGTTGGGCCCTCGCAAAAAGATGAATCAGATTACCAGAGGAGAGCGACTGTTTTACGACGCGCACCAGTCATTTCACGGTTGGTTCAGTTGCCACAGTTGTCATACAGAGGGGCACGCAAATGGAAGGCTCAATGACAATGCTGCGGATGGAGGCTTCGGAGCCCCAAAGAAAGTGATCTCGCTTCTGGGTGTCGTCGACACCGCTCCGTGGAGCTGGCTGGGAGAGCGCAATGATCTCATACATTCGATTCACGAATCGATCGAAACAACAATGGGTGAAGTCAGTTCTGATGAAAAGACTGAAGCCTTGCATGCCTTCATGAAAACGCTCGCTCCCGCCCCTGCACTGCGCAAGTCGCTCACCGAATTGGAACGAACCAAGGGAATGGCTATCTTCGAAAAACTGCGTTGTGATGAATGCCACTCCCCTCCGCATTTTACAGATCCAGAGTCCTATGATGTAGGACTCACGGATGAAGTCGGCCATACACATTTCAATCCCCCGTCCCTGTTGGGGGTGTCACAAAGAACACAATGGCTTCATGACGGTCGGGCCAAATCCCTGCGGAGCGTCTTTGAAGAACATCGTCACATGATCAGGGAAGACCTCTCCGAGCTGGATCTGAGCAACTTGCTACGGTTTTTGGAATCACTTTAGAAAACCAGAAAAACGATCAACTTTATGAAACCGGAGGAGCGAAACTGAAATTTGGATCCATGAGCCCACGAAGCCATGCAAATTTGTTGAAAATCCGGGACATGTTTAAATCAATTGGGTTGGTGGACTTAACCAGATTGCACGCAACGACGTTGCCTTCTTTTCAATTTCAATTTATATTGTCTCAAGTATCGATCTTATTTCGCCTCTAAAAACTAGATCTTCGCTATTATTTGATACTTCAACATTTCAATATTTATTCATGAAACAAAGACTGACCATCACGTTGTTACTTTGCATGCTTTTTTCAGCAGTGGGTTGCAAGCGAGGAGCAAAACTTACCGTGATCAACGACTCCAAAGCAACGCTGGATAATGTCGTTGCCAGTGGTGAAGGGTTCACGGAATCTTTGGGATCGATACCACACGGAGATCAACGTCATGCGACAATCCAGCCCGCGGGTGAGTCATCTCTGAAACTTGAATTCGATGTCGATGGCAAGCATTTCGCGAGTGAACCAAGTGGTTATTTCGAGGCAAGCCGACATTATAAAGTGACCGCAACAGTCAGGTCTGATTTCTCCGTTACGGTGAAAGACTTTTAGTTCCACCTCCAAAAGTTTCATGCGAATATAAGTAGGTGGATCAGAAAAATTAGCCTCAAAAAGAAGATCCTGACAACTCTGAGTCATTCTTGGAACAAACAAAGTGATTGCAGCACAACAGAATAACACTCATACAACATTCATTTAACTCATTTTTTTTTGCCGTACCCAATATTGAATCTATAAAAGGTCTTGGTATTGTTGGATCCCTAATCCGTTGACCATTGATTGCTAGAAGTTTAACTTTTGATTTTGTCAGTCATCTGAAGAAAGTTTTCAAAAGCCTGAATCCCATATTTTCTATGAATCATTCATCAATGAAGAAAGTCCTGCATTGGATCCTGACCGGATGGATTATCGCAGTGGGCACGGGATGCTCAGGATTTCATCGCGCGTGGAAACAGGAAACAACGATAAATCCGACCTATCCGCCATCCATGATTGAAGGGGCATGGGAGGGCGAATGGATCAGTGATTCCAACGGGCATCACGGTCGGCTTCGCTGTCTTCTCAGTGAAAACGAAGAGGGCACCTACACGACCTGGTATCATGCGAAATATCTGAAATTTCTGGGCTTTGCATATGCCGTCGAGGTGAATTCCAATCCATCCGACAAAGGGTACTCATTGAGTGGACAGGCCGATTTGGGGAAACTCGCAGGTGGCGTGTATCATTACGAGGGAACGATTTCTGACGGACATTTCAAGGCTACCTATGAATCAAAATATGACAATGGCACATTCAGGATGGCTCGTCCCCTGACAGACCCTTGACTCGCAAAACAAAACATCCATACCAAAGACATGTTCCGGCAGGAATGGAAACATCTTTTGATTGAAAGAAAGATGCATGACTCCGCTCAGATCCAAGGTTCACAATCGCTGTCAACGGAAGGTGCGGAAAATCAATCGATTGCTTTGCATGATCATACCAGACTCCCATCAAGACAATAGAAGCCATGTCAGCATGAAGGGTCTTTTGATTCACATCTCTCGCTGACGCGTATAACGATGGATTGAAGCCTCCGTTTATTGACTGTTCAATAGTCCATCAGCTGATAATGTTTCTTTATGAAATCCGGATCCTCGCCTTCGATGAGTGGATTCACGCTGATCGAATTACTCGTTGTGATCGCGATCATTGCCATCCTTGCAGGCATGCTTTTACCCGCCCTGTCCAATGCTAAAAAACAGGCTCACAAGGCAAGCTGCGCCAGTAATCAGCACCAGATCTCACTCGCCTACATGATGTATGTGGATGAC
>JBDQII010000284.1:0-6792 GCA_040264395.1 Verrucomicrobiota bacterium | reverse complement strand
GTATTGACTCTGCCTCAGATGCGATCGAGCCGCCCAGCCTAGACTCGATGCAGCCAGTCCCAGACTATCTACAAACCCTTGATCAAGCAGAGAGCGGACATGGCGAAAGCGGATGAGCGCGTGATCCGGATGCGTATCGACGTCGAGTTTACCAAGCATGAATTCGGCCCAGATTGATCGGTATCGACGTTGCGATTCGGGTAATTCCAGGACCTTCAACCATCGAGAGCGAGCCTTGGTAAAATCACTTTGATGGAATGCAATTGCGCCCTCAAAATAGAGAGCGAATTCAGTCGGCAACCCCTTTGTTACCTCGGGAACACTCATGGAAGGCGGTTCTGGCTTTTTCAATAACCAGAGATCAGATCCTGCACCCCATTGATGCAATGCCTCACGATATTCAAGCAACGTTTTCCTGGCAACACGATGATCTTCCAGCACTTGAGCCCTCTCAGGCTGATCCATGGACGAATCCATCAAGGAGTCGCGAAGATCCTGTAAGGCCGCATCCAACGTTTGTTCTGCCTCGTTCTTGTCTGAACGAACCGTCTTATACATGGAAGAGGTATCTTGCCTGATGCGCTTTAATTCCTGTTTGTACTGGGTTGAGGGTGCTTTCAGTATTTCCTGATCTCCCTGGATGAGCAGCCAGTTTGGAAACCATGGACCGCAGGCCCAAACCAGCGAAATGCTACCGCACATTACAAACACAGAGATCGCTGCATATTTCTTAAAACAGGGTATCCACTTTGTAACGAGCATAGGTTTAATCGCGAATCAAGGTCTCATTGCGTTTGCAGGATCATCGTGCCACCGAGGGGCTCCAGGCAAACAGGGGGCAAAGCTTCAGCTTGTTTCAGCAGGGTTGATTGGATTTGGGACAGCGTATTATTTCATTCCATGGAATACCAGTAAAACCTGTGAAGTCTTCATCGTTCTGAAAAACGGAGGCTTACCGCGCGATACGTTCCAATGAAGCCCTGCATCCCTTCTTCTGAATGGGTGTGACGAGACAGCATATATGGTTTAGAGCCAAGGGTATTATCCCTTCGATGGGATTTCTGTTGACTGCTTGAGAACAGGCTGTGATGGCAAATGAACGCCTTTGTAATCGTGGCCGTTCAAACTGCGAAGGACCGATCGCATCCAGGCATGCAAGGCTTTTTTCATTCCGTTGATTCGCGCAGCGTGATCACCGCATTCCGACAGATCTTTTGTCTCCATGGGATCGCGAATCAGGTTGTATAATTCATACCTCTCGCCGTTGATTCGATGTAATTTCCACGGCCACTGGTTCCATGCGGCATGACCGGTTGCCGTTTCCTCGGCAAATTGAGGAAACGCTTCCACATCTTTTTGGATTCGCTGAGGATTATGAGGCAACGGCTTGCCGGCTTGCTGTTGTTCCATGATCGCTTTCTGAATACGGTCACTCCAGGTTCCCTGCCCATCCTGGAAAAGATGCCAGAATCCCATGGGCCTGATTCGACTGTCCGTTTCACCCGCAATGATGCGACTGATGTCCATCCCGTCCAGAGGATGAGGGAAATCGCCTTTGATCCCTGCCATGGCAAGCAAGGTGGGATACATGTCGCAAGTCCAGGCTGGAACCTTCGTTCGCCCACTGAGGCTGCGAGCAGGCCATTCAATGATGGATGGGATTCGAAGCCCCCCTTCGTAAATACTGCCCTTTCTCCTGCGGCCGCCCGAGGATGCCTCCGCAAGGCCTCCATTGTCACTGCAGTACCAGAGGATTGTATTGTCGGCAATCCCCATCTCTTTGAGTTCGCGACGCAAGCGACCCACCTGCTGGTCCAACAAGGTGATCTCCCTGTAATACCCCGCGTGCTTTTCACCTTCATAAAGGGATGAACCATCCGGAACTTCCTGATGTGGATCATGTGGGGATGGAAACCAAATGACGGTAAAAATCGGTTGATCACGGTCTTTATGCTTACCAAGGAAAGCAAGTGCATCATCCATTGCGATGACGGATCCCTTGCCCTTCCTGTGCTCTATTATTCCGTTTCGGCTCAAGTAGGGATCATTGTCAAAAAAATTCAATCCAATCACCCATTCATCAAAACCCATGCCCGATGGGTTGCATGGCGAGTTCGGTTGCCCCGAACCCAGATGCACTTTGCCGAAGATCCCAGTGACGTAGCCACTTGCCTTCAGCGTTTCCGCAAGGGTCTGCTCGTGCGGACGCATGTAGCGGCCGTGATTGGTTACTTTCGTCCTGATGGGGTGGCGTCCAGTCATGACACTGGCACGGGTGGGTGAGCAAACGGGTGCAGCGGCATAGAAGCGGTCAAACACAAAGCCATCTTTTGCCATGGAATTCAGTTCTGGAGTCTGTACGAATGGATGGCCGTTGTAACCCGTGTCCCCCCACCCTTGATCATCGGCCATGACGAGGATGATGTGCGGCTTGCGGGTCTCGCCCTTTTCTTCGAAATGCGCGAGAAATGAACCCGTCATAGGCTCCTCACTGAATACGACTGCATGCATCAGGCATACCGCCCATAAACTGATTAAACTTTTCATTTGAATACCGAAGATCAATATTTGCTTCAGACCCGGACATTATCTCTGAATTGACCTCCGGATCGATTATGATCATGACCAACCATCAGGAAAACATCACACACATGGCTATCGCTTGTCACAAAAAGTGAAGGAGATGCAATGAAGTCCCCGTCGATGCGAATACTTCAAGATACCCCAGACAAATCAACGCTTTAACAGGTTATAAAAAAACGGAAGGCGTGTGAAGCCTCCCGTTCGAACGAATCATTCAAAATGTCCGGTATGCTCAAAGACCAGCTGCAACGAGATCGCCGACTTCGGTGGTTGAGTATCCCATGCGCCCAGCGCCCAGGTCTTTAATATTCTCACGTGTGACGCGGATCACCGTATCTTCAATGCACTTGGCTGCCTCGGTTTCACCAAGAGAATCCAGCATCATTTGTCCCGCACAGATGGCTGCGAGAGGGTTGATGACATTTTGACCGGTGTATTTGGGTGCGCTTCCACCAATTGGCTCGAACATGCTGGTACCTTCGGGGTTTATGTTACCGCCAGCTGCGATCCCCATTCCTCCCTGAACCATGGCGCCCAGATCTGTGATGATGTCACCGAACATGTTGTCCGTCACGATCACATCGAACCATTCAGGGTTTTTAACGAACCACATGGTGGTAGCATCGACGTGGGCGTAATCTCGTTTGATGTCGGTGAAATCATTATCACCGATTTCATTGAATGCGCGCTCCCAGAGATCAAAAGCGTACGTAAGAACGTTGGTCTTACCGCAAAGTGTCAGTTTATTCTCCTTATTGCGACGTCGCGTGTATTCAAACGCAAAACGAAGACAACGTTCCACACCACGACGCGTGTTGATGCTTTCCTGAACAGCTACTTCATGGGGCGTGTCTTTGAAGACAAAACCACCCGAACCCGTGTAGAGACCTTCGTTGTTTTCACGCACCACGACGAAATCCACATGCTCGGGTTTCTTGTCTTTCAATGGGCAGAATCGTTCGTCATACAATCGAACTGGACGCAGGTTGATGTATTGCTCGAGTTCGAATCGAAGTCGCAAGAGAATACCTTTTTCAAGGATACCTGGTTTAACATCGGGATGTCCGATAGCTCCCAGAAGGATGGCTGGAAAATTGCGTAAATCATCCGCAGCGCTGTCAGGCAAGGCTTCATTGGTTCGAAGATAACGATCGCCACCGAAATCAAAATCGGTGTAATTGAGCTTGAAATCAAACTTGGCACCTGCGGCGTCCAAGACTTTGATCGATTCGCGGACAACTTCAGGTCCGGTTCCGTCACCACCAATGACTGCTATGTCGTAACTCTTCATGGATTTGCTTATTCAATATAATAATTCGATGGCTCATTTTTTTCTGAAGGCATCTGAGGGTCCATACCCAAAATGAGAAAGACCATCCATTTCCACTGAATCAAAACACCAGTAAGATGAAAAGGGCCTTTTCAGGGAGATTGGACCCAATAGGGAATCGGCCAGACGCCTCGGCTTCAAGAACCAAGAGCGCAAAACCTACACTAGCTTGGAATGATTGAAAAGCACTTTCACGCGGAGCTAAAGGCCCAGGACCTTGCGGCCTTCAGGAGTGATCATGGATTGATGCCAGGGTGGGTCCCATACAATTTCAACCGTGGCATCGGCAACTCCGGGAGCTGTCAGAATTTTCTGCTGAGCGTCGTCAGCAATCACCGGTCCCATCCCACAACCGGGTGCCGTAAGGGTCATTTTAACTTCGACTCGATAGTTTCCCTCCCCCTGATCCTCGGACTTGAGATCGTAAATCAACCCTAAATCAACAATATTGACGGGAATTTCAGGATCGAAGCAGGATCGCAAGGCTTCCCATACGATTTTTTCGCTGTAGGTGCCGCTGGGGACTTGCTTCTCCTTACCTGACACATCATTTTCACCTGACCCTGTGCGACCAAGCGCATCTGCATCTTTGCCGTCGATTCGAAACAGCCCCTTCAGGGTTTGTATGGTAAAGGTGCCACCCAAATCCTGTGAAATGTAGACCTCCATACCTGCAGGGAGTACGGATTGGTCACCTGAAGGTATTTGCACGGCATCGCAATCACGCGTCAGTTTGGTTTCCTTGGATTTTTCACTCATGCTGTGAATATGTTAGCCCCAGCTCACAGGATTGCAATGGGCGTTTCGAGCGCGATTCAAAATTACAAATCTGAAATACGAAACCATTCGACACCGGCTGACTTTAAGGACCATAGTAGAGGTGGTTTTGGTCTTTCCATTGAACCGACCGCAATAATTTAACAACAGCAAAAAAGAAGTGAGCGAAATCCTTGTCATTGGACACCGTAATCCAGATACCGACAGTATTTGTGCGGCTATCGCTTATGCCGATTTCAAGCAAAAGATCGGCATGCAAAATGTTATCCCTGCAAGGTGTGGAGACATCAATGATCGGATTGACTTTGTATTACGGAAATTCGGAGTGGCTCCTCCTCGATTCGTTGCGGATGTACGTCCAAAAGTAAGGGACGTCATGCAGCACCGAATTATCCGCGTCTCTGAGGATACTAGTGCATGTGAAGCATTAGCTATCATGGATCAGCATAACATCCGTACATTACCGATTCTGAATGATGACAACGAATGTCATGGTTTGGTCTCCGTTTTCAAGATGAGCAAGTTTTTCTTGCCCTCGCATGCAAGACTTCAAGATACACGCCGGATACTTACCAACCTGAAACAACTCAAAGAAACCTTGGGCGCTGATTCAGTCGAACTGCAAGCCCCGGAACAGGAGGAGGAATTAATCCTGATGATCGGCGCCATGCGCATGGATTCCTTTGAAAGAAGACTTCAGGATTATGAGCCCAGCAAACTATTGCTGGTAGTGGGAGACAGAGAGGACATCCAGCTCTACGCGATTGAAAAGCGAGTGAGAGTCATGGTGATCACAGGTGGACTGAATATCAGTAAAGGCATTCGATCTCTTGCGAAGGCCAATGGAGTATCCATCCTTATTTCCGAGCATGATTCTGCAACCACCGCGATGTTGTGCCGTGCAGCGGTCGCAGTGAAACATATTAAAACAGAACATTTCCTTCACTTCAACGAGGATGAATCCCTGAATTCTATTCGTGACATGGCCATTTCCTCGCAGTTTCAGGCGTTCCCTGTCATGGATGCCTACAAGCGGGTAGTTGGTATTTTATCCAAAACAGATTTTGTTAAGCGGGTAAAGAGGCAATTAATCCTTGTAGATCACAATGAACTTTCACAAGCGGTCAAGGGGGCGGATCAAGTCGATATTCTTGAAATAATCGATCATCATCGCATCGGGGCATTGACAACGCAACAACCCATCTTGTTTGTCAATCGTCCGGTAGGTAGTACCAGCACGATCATCACCGAAATGTTCAGGAACGCCAACCTGGAAATAAGCAAGCCAGTCGCAGGTTTGTTACTGTCGGGAATCATCTCAGACACCTTGAATCTGACTTCACCGACAACGACCGAAACGGATTCTATTATGCTCAAGCATCTGGAGGCCCTCACTTCAGTGAATGCAGCGGAATTTACTGAGGCCCTCTTCAGCTCTGGATCGGTGCTAACAAACCGCACACCAGACAAGGCGATTACCAATGACTGCAAGGAGTATAATGAGCAGGGCAGAACTTTTAGTGTTGCTCAGATCGAGGAAATTGGTTTTAAACAATTTTGGCTTGAGAAGGATCACCTTCATCGGGCACTGGAGGAATATCGCATGCAAAATCGGTATGTTTTTTCCTCTCTGCTGGTCACTGATGTTGTCCGACAATCTTCACTTTTGTTGATATCAGGCCACAAGCACTTCAAGAACGCGATCCAATATAATCAGGTTGAAATCGATGTCTATGACTTACCCGGAATCGTTTCAAGGAAGAAGCAACTCCTTCCATATTTAGCCAAGTGTCTTGATAATGCATTACAGAATGAAATAAGTGATCTGCCTGTGGACTAAATGAGTAGAGCAATGGTGGGCCGCTGCAGCATGTGAATAAGTTGTGAATAACTTTGACTGGCGCCACTGGGCTGAGTTGATTAGTTTAACTTTTGGCAGGCTGGTGGGTAGAAACCTCTCGTGCAATCTGGTTTGAAGTAACTCAAAAGTAGTATCAAAGTCGTGCGGTGTAAAAGACCTCCAGAGTTTCAACCTACCAGCTAGCCTATATTTCATCATTTTTCTTCCTCACGATGATCCACAAAACCCAAACGCGGGATTT
>JBDQII010000283.1:0-6799 GCA_040264395.1 Verrucomicrobiota bacterium | reverse complement strand
GTCCAGCTTGGGGATAAGCCTCAAGAGCAGATGCCCAAAGGCTTGCCATGACCTTCCGGGACCATAACTGCGGTCAAAACGACCGGCCACCTGATTGAAATAAACCTTCGCCTGATCTTCTCGTCTTTCGAGAATCCGTTTCAAATTGATGCGATCGGATTCAAACTCTTCCAAGCCTCTGGCTCCTTCAAGTGTGATATCGAGAAGAGATTTATCAGTGCCCTTTTTCAGGTCCAGCAATTTGTAAAACACTCGCTTCCCTTCCCGACGTGATGAAAGCAACCCATGCTTTTGCAGAAGTCCCAAATGCGTACTGATGCGCGATTGCCCCATGTGGGTGATCTCCTGCATTTCATTGACAGAGAGTTCATCCTGCGACAATAAGGCAACGAGCCGTATGCGCGTGGCATCTGCAAGAACTCTTAGTGATGCGACTATGTTAGCCATTCTATCTCCATGTTCAACGAGGGTTTCATTCAAATTTCATCTGCCATAAATTCAAGAATAATCCATTGACGTCGAGTAAATACATTATATCATCCTATCAAGATACGTCAATATGTGTAGAGGCGTAATGAAATTGAGTCATATTAATCATGAGTAATAACTACATTTTTTCATCTGAATCCGTCGGCGAAGGGCATCCTGATAAAGTCTGCGACACCATTTCAGACGCTATATTGGACGCCTGCCTGGCACAGGACAAAAAAAGTCGTGTCGCATGTGAAACATTTGTCAAAAGTAACGTGGTCGTCATAGGTGGTGAAATAACCACCAAAGCCAAATTCGACTACAATGAGGTCGTTCGCGAGGCCATACGGGGTATCGGATACGTGAACGATGACGATGTTTTCCATGCAGATCATGTGTTCATCAACAATTATCTCACGACGCAGAGCACCGACATTGCACAAGGTGTCGACGCCAAAGCCGCCAAGGGCAAGGCTACTGATGAACAAGGCGCTGGTGATCAGGGATTGATGTTTGGTTACGCCTGTGACGAGACAGACGAGCTCATGCCTGCTCCAGTGATGTTCGCTCACCGCGTAGGGCGTGAATTGACACGTATACGAAAGAGTGGCAAGGCCAAATGGCTACGTCCTGACGCCAAGTCGCAGTGCTCTGTCCGATACGAAAACGGCAGGCCTGTAGAAATAACAAGCGTTGTGGTAAGCACACAGCACACCGACGGAGTGACGCACAAACAGATCCATGATTTCATTGTAAAGAATGTCATTCGAAAAGTGCTGCCAAAAAAATTACTGAACAAGAAAACCCAGTATCTCATCAATCCCACCGGCCGGTTTGTCGTAGGCGGACCACAAGGTGATGCGGGATTAACCGGGAGAAAAATCATTGTCGACACATACGGTGGTATGGGACGCCATGGCGGAGGAGCATTTTCCGGAAAAGATCCAAGTAAAGTCGATCGGAGTGCTGCCTACATGGGACGTTATGTAGCCAAAAACGTGGTCGCAGCCGGGCTGGCTACAAAATGTGAAGTCCAATTCGCCTATGCGATAGGCTATCCTGATCCGGTTTCAGTTGCGGTGGAAACTTTCGGCACAGGAACTGTCAGTGAAGCCAAAATTACCGAAGCCGTTGAGAAAGTTTTCAGTTTCAAGCCAGCTGACATCGTCAAACAGTTGAAACTGTTGCGCCCAATCTTTTCTGCTACCACAAACTACGGCCACTTTGGCAAAGTAGACGATACAAAAACCATCACCTGGGAACGCACCGACAAGGCTGCCGCCCTGAAAAGAGCAGTGAAATCCTGATCAGCAGCATTTTTAAAACACGAAATAACTTGAAAATATGAGCGAAACATTAGAGCAAGCCAAAACCCGAGACTACAAAGTCGCCGACCTTTCACTAGCAGAATGGGGTCGAAAAGAAATCACCATTGCCGAGAAGGAAATGCCCGGCTTGATGGCTATCCGTGAAAAATACGCATCCAGCAAACCGTTGAAGGATGTGCGTATCACAGGATCGCTGCACATGACCATTCAAACAGCTGTATTGATTGAAACACTTGCTGACCTTGGCGCTTCCATCCGTTGGGCCAGTTGTAACATCTTCTCAACTCAAGACCATGCCGCCGCAGCCATTGCTGAGGCTGGCTTCCCGGTGTTTGCCTGGAAAGGTGAGACGCTCGAAGAATATTGGTGGTGTACTTACCAGGCACTGACTCACCCAGATGGCAAAGGCCCTCAATTGATCGTAGACGACGGGGGTGATGCCACACTTTTGATTCACAAAGGTTACGAGTTGGAAAACGGTAGTGACTGGGTTAACAGCCCTTCTGAAAGCGCTGAGGAACAAGTCATCAAGGACCTGTTGAAAAAAGTTCATGCCGAGGATCCGCTCAGGTGGCATACAGTTGTCAAGGATTGGAAAGGTGTTTCCGAGGAAACAACCACAGGGGTACATCGTTTGGTTAAGATGCATCAAGAAGGCTCTCTTCTGGTACCAGCTGTCAATGTCAATGATTCTGTAACCAAATCCAAATTCGACAATTTGTATGGATGTCGCGAATCTCTTGCCGACGGAATCAAACGCGCCACAGACGTCATGGTCGCGGGCAAGTTGGTCTGCGTCATCGGTTATGGGGATGTCGGTAAAGGCTGCGCACAATCGATGCGTGGATTTGGAGCCCGAGTGATTGTCACCGAAATAGACCCTATCAATGCGCTTCAGGCGGTGATGGAAGGTTTCGAGGTGACCACGGTGGAAGACACATTGGGACGAGCAGATATTTATGTAACCACAACTGGTAATAAAGATGTGATTACGTTGGACCATATGCTGAACATGAAAGATCAAGCTATCGTCTGTAATATTGGGCATTTTGACAATGAGATACAGGTGGATAAATTGAACAATCATCCAGACGTGAAAATGGTCACCGTCAAACCACAGGTTGATCAGTATTTCATGAAAGATGGTCGATCGATTTTCATGCTGGCGGAAGGTCGTCTTGTAAATCTTGGCTGTGCCACAGGGCACCCGTCATTCGTCATGTCAGCTAGTTTTGCGAATCAAACGCTGGCACAAATTGATTTGTGGGAAAAACGGGAAAGCAACGATCCCAGCGTTTACGTATTACCCAAGGCGCTTGACGAGGAAGTTGCGCGACTGCACTTATCCAAGTTAGGCGTGAAATTGACCACCTTGAGTAAGAATCAAGCCGATTACATCGGAGTTTCTGTCGAAGGCCCATACAAACCAGACCATTATCGCTATTAAAAACTAGTTTTAGAAATAATATTCCAGAAGGCGGCAAATTTATTTGCCGCCTTTCTTTTTGTGATGCTGGGTCTCAATCATTTACCAACTTGATCGACAAAAATGCGCCCAGAAAAATGAAAGAGGAAACAAAATTTACCCTGCCCCTTTCTTTCCTAAGAGTATCGTGCGCCCCCGAGTCACCGCATGTCAGGGGTTCGTTCGTTCAAACGTGTCGTGTCATCAATACGGGCGAAACAAGTATGCAGTCTCTTGGTGAGAAAATGGTCTCTTTGAGCAGAACAAGCCCATTTAAATTGACCAGAACGGATAACACATTTTTTTGAATCTCTACAAAGGAGCAGTGTAAACAGGGATTCCATTTTCAAGCCTTTTCATGAAAAAGGTTACAAGATTTAAGAATAACGGATCACTTGCAATTCCACGGAACCAAGACCACAGAATCTGGGACTGTTCGCCTTGTTGTGGGCCGGGTGAGGCTTGGGAGTTAATTCAGCTCAAGCGCTGTCCATGGATCAATGCGCCCATGCGTTAGCAAGCGCACGTTGCGTACCGAGTCGGCGTTGATCGCGCCGGCATCATTGCCAAAAGACTCCCGCAGAAAAGTCAGTAGAGATGCAATTTGTTCGTCTTTCAAGCCACCGAATGAAGGCATGGGATTGTCCGTCTCACTTTGAAAAAGTTTACCATTTACTTCGATGGGACCTGAAAGACCATGCAGCACGATGCGAATCAAGCGGTCAGGGTCACCGTTGATCCAGTCACTTTCTGCAAGAGCGGGATAAATGCCGGCCAAACCTTTCCCTTCTGGTTGATGACATGGAAGGCATGCCTTTTCATAGAGTTTAGCACCTTGACTCGGGGCAGCACGGGGATTTCCGACAAGGTCTTTCAGATATGCTTGCTGTTCTGTTGAAGTGAATCTTAATTCACCTTTATTCCAGGGAGATTCCCATAAAGGTTGAAGGGCTCGAACACTTTGCCGAAGTGCGTAGTCTAGAAAGCGATCCATTGGATGCAGCAAAGCCAAAGTCGCGATTGTGACGGAATCAGGTGATGGGAGATAGCTACAGGCTACGACACCTTCCAGACGCACTCTTGGATGTGAGTCTTGAACAGCCTTCCTGAGCCATTCCCGAGTTTGCGGCAATCGTTCCGCCCAACCTCCTGCGGCGCGGGCGGCGTAGGCACGAACGCGGTAATCAGATGATTCCAACATACGCTCAAGCAATGCTGGCCTCGGCGTTTCATGAGCCTGGTAAAGGCCAAGCAATTCAATCATCCAGGATTCCGGCTTCGATGAATCATCCAAGTGAACATTAGCCCATGCATCTGCCGCCATCAGGACCTCGGTGGTAGGTCGATAATAAAGCAAACGTTTGGCTTGATACCGTGTCCATCTTTCAGGTGATGTCAACTGGCTAAGCAACTCTGACAAATCCATGTCTGCCAGATTAGGTACTTGCACTGGTGGCTTGCTTGTAGAAGTTATCCGCCAAATACGTCCGTGATGTTTATCGCGCCTGGGGTCAGCATAACTTGCCTGATAGTGCCCGATCACCGGGTTGTACCAATCAGCAAGATACATGGCCCCGTCCGGCCCCATGCTGACATCGACCGGCCTGAAGGCGTTGTTCGAGGCACGCATGACTTTGGGTAATTGAGTAGTTCTGAAACCCGCTCCATCATCATTGAATTGATGCAGTTCCACGACCGATCCGAAATAGCCTCCGATCAATGCGGCACCCTGTATGTGCTCCGGCATGGCTTTCGTACCGACAATATCGATCGAAGTGGTCTTGGGTGATGTCTCGAACATGGCGCCGATCGAATGGTATTGTTCCGGTGAGTTGGAATAAGATTGATTGGCGGACTCCCGTGAACCGCTACCAATGGGGCTGGCACCACGAACCATGCCAGGGACGGTCCAGTACCCGTGAGGCCGATCACCTGTCTTGTGAAAGACCTGGCCAAAATCATCAAACGTAACTCCCCAACAGTTCGCACCAGCCATCCCTCCACCAAAGAACCCTTCCAAGCGAAGTGTTCGGGGCTGCAACCTCCACACGCCTGCGCGATCAAGACGTGTAAGCCCCCAAGGAGTTTCTACTACGGACATGGCATGCAATCCTTGAGTAAACCAAAGACTTCCATCCGGCCCATGAGAAATAGAATTCACTAACTGATGTGTATCCCCTATCCCAAAACCGGAAAAAAGAATCTCGCGCGAATCTGCCCTTAGATCACTATCCTCATCTCGAAGGTAAATCAACTGGTCAAAATCACAGACATAAAGTCCATCGCGACCAAACTCTAGTCCCTGAATCATATTGAGCCCACTCGCAAACCTCCAATGATGATCTGTTTTACCATCGCGATCCTTATCCTCAAGAACAAGTATGTAGTCTGAGGGGGGACGACTTGCCAGGCTCTGTGGATAAGACGGGGAACATGCAACGTATAGCCTCCCCTGTTCATCCCATGCGATTTGAACGGGGTTGACGACGCCATCGCGTTCTGAGGCGTAAAGATTAACCTGAAAACCCTCAGCCATTTCAAATGTCGCCAATTGTTCTTCCGGAGTCATCGCCTCCGGTGAAGAAACTTTTTCTTTTCTATTGAGGATGGTAGGAACAGGAGATGCACTGCCATTGGAAACCTGATGAATAAAATCATCCAGAGCCATAATCATTGGCCGACGTTGTTCAAAACTTTCTCTCAGCGATGGCATGTCAGCAGCTCCTCTTCCAAACATCTGCGAGACACGGTCACCATAGGAAAAAGACCAGTTCGCTGGACGCCATGAATCAAACCAATACTTGTTTTTGGCAATCACCGATTCCCTCAGCACTCCCTCATCAATGACGGCATCTGATTTAGCACCTAACGCTTTGGCAATCAATTCCCCGACGACTTCGAGTCCCTCGGCCGTCAGGTGAATCCCATCCGAGGTCAATTTCGGAATGCGTCCCATCGCTTTTCCCTGGTTTATGGCAGTCAACAAATCCACAAAAATCAGACCACGTTCCGTAGCAATGCCCTGAATAACACCTGCATAAGAAGCAACATCTTGATTGCGTTTTTTCAAATCAGGAGCATGACTCGCGAGCGGCTTTTCAAACGGCATGGGAGAAACCAGGACCACTCGACGCGTCTGCGTTGCGAATTGATCAAGCAGACGATGATAGGCGGTTTTGAATTCGGTTAATCGCCCCACGCCATCAAAGGCCTCCATCTGCCCAAATTGAACGATGAGTATGCCTGCTTTAACGGTTTCCAACTGATCTAACCAGCTCCCAAAATTCAGTTCACGCCATTGTTCGTAGACGGTGTCTCCCTCCCATGCCATGGAACGAAAACGTAAGTTTAATCTAGGAAATCCAGCAATCATTCGTGATTCAAAAGCACCTGTTTTTTGTTCCCTGACGAAGTTTTCCTGACCAATCATAACTACTATTTCATTTTCATCGGGCGAAAACCCCCCATCTGAAAAAGGTTGTTTGGAATCCATCGGCTGTCCACTTCCAAAGCGATTGAGAATCACTCCTTCTGT
>JBDQII010000282.1:0-6805 GCA_040264395.1 Verrucomicrobiota bacterium | reverse complement strand
GTTCTGGAGTTATCGAAGTATGTCAGAGAAAGCGAAACCGATCTCAAAAAGTGGGCGAATCAGAGTCTGCCTGAAATATGGCCTGAGCTCATCCAGGGAAAGTGCAGTGCTCCGCTGGCAAGACTGGACGAAGAATCATTGCAAATCTTGACGTGCCAAGCCTCTCTCATACGTCTCAGGATCAGGACAAGAGAAATTGAAGAGGAAGCAAAACGAGTAGGGTTTGAAGATGCCTTATGGTTGCCTTTGGTTACTGGACTGGGTTACCGGAACAATCAATGGCCGCTGCTTCAAATTGGCAGAATGAAGAAAATACTTATCGAGGATTTAAGTCGGCTTGATTATGAAAATGCGTTGATGACTCTGCAGGCAAGACTGTTGGGAGTTTCCAGTTTATTACCTGAAAAGATTCCAGCGAGCCAGAAACCCAACCAGAAGTATCTGAAAAAAATCTGGACTATCTGGTGGCGGGAAAGAGATAAATTTGAGCCAAACATACTACCGAACAGCATTTGGAACATGCAGGCAATTCGCCCCGCGAACCACCCAGCTCGTCGCCTGGCTACGGTTGCACACTGGATGCTGGACAAACGATTTTTCAAGAGGGTGGAAGATTGGTTCAACAAACCCAAGCAAGCCCGAACAGCCATGCAGGAAATCATAGAACTTCTTGGAGACTACCCGGATGAATTCTGGTCATCTCATTGGAGCTTGAAGGGGGATGCCATGAGGAGACCCACACTTTTAATGGGAGGGCAGCGTGCAAGTGACTTGGTCATTAACACTATCTTACCCTGGTTTCTGGCGCGGATCATCCAGTCTGGCCAAGAAGATTTGAAGAAACGCGTTGAACGTCTGTATTTGACTTGGCCTCGCCTAGCAGACAATCAATCTCTCAAATTAATACGGCGAAGGCTGTTGAAAGGGCAGCGATGCGACTGGATTAAATCGGCCGCCCATCAGCAAGGCCTTTTGCAGATTATGAAGGATTTTTGCCATCACTCCAATGCTGTGTGCGAGCAATGTTTATTTCCCGAGGTCGCACGCTCATTAAAAGACAATCCACCATCTTGAGTTACCGTCCGTCTGGAAAAATATGTCACCAAAAGATGCTATTGAATATCCGAATAATAAGGATTTCCGGTAACGGGATCCAGAAGAGGAGGAAAGCCCAGGCGTTTTTTGAGAATAATCAAGTGCTTCTGAGCCAAAAAGTTCCCATACCATCTGAGATTCCAGGATTGCTCGAAGTAATCATGAGCCGATTTAAAATCTCCCCGCTCAAGTTCATGCAATCCCATATAGGCAACCACAAAGATATTGTTGGGATCCAATAACAGTGCTTTTTCAAAATAAGGGGTAGCTTCTTCAGTGCGCCCCAGAGAATCCAGACACCTGCCAATCATGGCGTATGGATAGGAGTAATCTGACCAAGTCTCCAGACTCTTTTCAAACCACTGAATGGCAACTTCCAACTCTTCCTCATAGCCAGGCTCAAACTGCCTTCCCATTTGCATCAGTATCTTACCGACCTGATAGGGCGTTTTGAAATTGGAAGGCTTAGCTTGAGCAGCTTGAACAAGAGCGTTCATCCTGATTGAGGAAAAAGGGTCGGCTTCATTGGCCTTTCTCAGCAATCCAGCTTCTTGAAACCGAGCAAACAAGGGAGCACTCATGAAAAAGGCAATCAACAGGATCAGGGCACATGCGAACACACGATTGAAAGGATTCGATTTCCACCAATGTCTTTCAGTCGTGAAGCGAAGCTGGCTGACTAGTATTCCAGCCAAAGCGACAGCCAACAACCCATTGGCAGGTATATACAGATTAAAATCAAATAGAGAGTGTACACTGATTGCAAGCAATGAGATGGAACAACCAAGCACGCAAGCGGCGCGATTACTGTGGCGATTCTTACCAAAGTCTCGGGCCTCTCGTAACACATACTTGCGGGTTTTCCATGCCCCAGCGGCGAGCATGGCAAGCCCTAAGCCAATGAGCCCAAACCCAATGACTCCATACTCTGCCAGTAGTTGGAGGAAATCGTTGTGAACCCAACCAGGCCGCTCCTGAACTTCGGAATGCCGATAATATTGGAAAGCATGGTCAAATTGTCCAGGGCCTACTCCAACCCACCGATGATCTTTCCACATATCAACGGTGGATTCCCAAATCAAGGAACGGACACTCACGGGCGCGCTGGAATCTCTTTCCAATGTCTGGTTCAATCGTTCCTTGAGCCCTTCAGACCGATCAAAGACAAGAAAACCTCCGATCAACAAACAAAGTAAAGCCACTCCAGCCTGAATCCTGTATTTGCGATGCCCAAGCAGCATCACCAGGAAAGCCATGATTGAAATCCCAGTCGCCAGCCAGCCACCACGTGACATGGTAACACCAATGCCAGCCATGATCACAAGACAGGCGTATCCAAGGAACACCTTGAATGTTGTATTGAGCCTCCCGGCAAATAAGTAAGCCAGTCCCAGGGGAAGCACCATTTCCAGAAATCCCGCAAGGTGATTCGGGCAAATGTAAGTGCCGCCACCTCTCCCCATGTATTGAGTGGGTTTGGTGATGTGCAGGACTTTGTCGGAGTAAGTGAAGTATTGAAATAAGGCGTACGAGGCAAGGATCATTCCGAGAAAAACAAGAAGCAAAGAAAGGAATTGAGTCGTTTCTTGCCCATGCAGAAAGTTAACAGCCAGCATAAAAAAAGCAGCATACAAAAACACACGCATGATTTCGTATTCTGCAGAATACGAAACCGGAGCAAAACGAAACTCCCAGAGTGAGTAAGCCAGAAAACCCAAAATGATCCAACAAACCGGAGGCCAGAGGAGTCGATACCGTTTACCGCTTATTATCAGGACCAACCAGAGGCCAAGCGCAGTGGAAACCAAACTAATCAGCAATAAAAAACCGGAAGCATAGACACCACCAAAGATCAAAGGGCCCAGACAGAGAATGAACCCCAGTAAAGCAATGATGCCCCATTCAAGAGGGCCGTCTTTCCTTTGCCTTGGCATGGGAACTATTTCCAAGCGTGTACGACAATACGGTCGAATCGCAGTCCGCTCCAGAACTGGTGGCCTCGTTTCCACTTGTAATAAGCAGCTTTGGCAATGCGCCATGGTAAGGAACGCACTCCAGAAACGACTTCCACCCGCTTGAAACCTACAGTCTTGAGCATGCCAACAACGGCAGCCGTATTGGGACCACACCAGTTTGTCGGATCAGACCCCACTTCGTCTGTAGGATAAAATGCAATGGCCGGGCGTCGATGCCACAACATATCAACTGCCGTCTCAAGGATGACCATTTCTTTGGTCACACTCGCAACCTTTTCGAGAGACAACAAGGGGTGCCGCATGTGATAAAGCACTCCCAAAAAGAAGACGACATCATGCATCTCAACCGTTTCAGGTGAGATATCCAAAATGTCGACTACCTGCTCGTCCACTTTAGAATTCAGGACGCGTTTGGCCAGATCAAATCCTTGTTTACCTGCCCAATCAACACTCCCCTGCCATATGAAGCTATCCGTGGCTAAGACTTTCTCAGCTCCTCGACGCTCGGCTTCAAATGCAAAAAAACCATCCCAGGAACCAATATCAAGCACCGTTTTCCCCTTGAAGGACTCAGGAAAATTCAGTCGCTTCATTTTCTTGGCGCTGTTGTCCTGCCCCGGCGTCACGATACCATTCCCTAGATCGATGGAGTGATGCCATTTTAAAGCCTCGACTTCTTTGCGAATTTGATCAACCGATGGATTGGAATCGTTACTCATAAGGATGTGTCAGGTATTTTGTAGGTATCAGGAAATCACAGGAATTGGATTAATTTTTCTCGATGCTACTGGTATTTGGTCTGCATCCTCTTCCCCCTCTTCAGATGTTTTTTCATTGGCATGACGTGCCAATAGATTGCGCCTGCATGCCAGCATCATCCCTATCTGCAATGAGAAGGTTTTCATCGCGTATTCGGCATCCCCATGGAAAATAAAGAACGCGATGATGTTTGCCATCCATGTACTGGCCACAATGCATGTCACGCGGGAAAAATTGTCATGAACGCCATATATCCTCAGGTACTTGATCAATCGCCAGGCAACGAGGGACCCCGAGCCAAGAAACAAGGTCATGAAAATCGTTCCGAACAAGCCCGTATTGACCATTAATCCAATAAATCCGTTATAGAAACGTCCTTGATTCACGTGGATTGTGACCTGTGTTGGATCCCATAAATGGGAAAAATCCTGATTGGGCATACCAAAGCCGCGCCCCATCCAGACATATTCCGGAATCAATCTCGTGCCCGCATCTCTTAACAGCCGGCGCGTTTCGAGAGTACCCGAACTATCCGAGCGGGCCATGCTGTTGATCTTCACTCCCGGAATGTAGGACAAGGCTCGCTGAGCCGAGAGAGGCATGCGCTGTATATTTGCAATCACGATCACAAGCCCAAGCAACATGGCCGCTCCCACCAGAGCAATATCGGTTAACCGATAAAACTTCTGCGTGAAGGCAATGAAGAAGAAGGCCACGATCAGGATCAGGGATAGATATCTGTGGCCACTCAAAAGGCCCATTGCAAAAAACATGATGGTCAAGGGCACCAGGTAAAGGCCCTTGCGCGAGAAAAAATCACGGAAGTTGTGGAAAACGAGAATCAGGAAAATCAAACCCTGACTAACGATATTGAGGGATTGATAGCGTCGAATACCGCCCAATTGCGCCATACGCTCAAAATTGGCCGCATCACCGGGTAATTCAAAGAAATTCAGAATAAACCAAAGACCAGCCGCTTTTCCCGATGCGAATACGAAGTCAGACACAAAAAATGTCGACGTAAGCAAACATTGTATGATGAAAAGCTTTAGAAGTGTCTTCTCGTTTATTTTCAACAGGATGAACAGAACAGGGAAAATGGCGCATGACAGCTGCTGAAAGTAAAACCGCCCACCCATTTGATCACTTCCAATGATACGCAGCCCAACTCCACGATAAAACATGGTTACCATCAAAACAACGCAATAACCAATGATCCCAAGAAACAACCACCTGTGTCTGCGTAAAACCTCTCCGGCGTCAGGAGAAAATTTACGCAAAGATATCAGAATGATCAACCCACTCCAACCCAACAGTGCGGCAAACTCCCACAGGTAAGGTCTCCCGGGAAAGTAAGGAAGAATCAAAGCGGAGGTGTAGGTGGTCAGTGAAAGCCATGCAGACAGGTTCGCATGATAGGGCAGCAGAAAAAGCCAAGCTATGGCGATGATGCCAAGGGCCAATGTGAATATATTAGAAGCTAGATAAAAGCCAATCATCAAGGCGCAAACGCCAATGACACCAAACCAAAAAATTTGCTGGAATTTGATTCTACTTTCTAAACTGCTGGCCACCGCTCTTTACTTAGAGACTAAAGTCATCAATGCAATCTTTTTCTTGGAAAAGCATGCGGCACAGGCTCGTTGGAGATCGAGCCTGCTACCATTGACACGCAGCCCAAACGCACCTTCGGGAGGAAATTTCCGCCGGCGTTTGCAACAAAAATCAAAATTCGTTCACATCGGATCAAAGGAGTACAGTCGCGTGTTCATTTGCCTTTGCAAGAAACTACGGGAGAACCTTCAATTGACACACATCTGAATATGGGATGGTGATGTTTTTCTTGGGTAGTCTTTGGGTCAAATTTACACCGTTCCGCTGTGCGTTTAAATCCCTGCACCTCGCCATGGGCGAAAGCTTTCTCAAGCGTTTGGTTGATGTCGCTAACAATTGAGGTGCAAAAAGGACATTTACTCATTAATCTTGAGTCACAATGCAAACATCATTCACCCAGCTCATTCCCCTGCTGCCTGAAGGCGCCATTTGGATTATCCCATTGTCCCTGATCCTGCTAATCGCAGGTTGGATGAGTTCCATCGCGATTGCAGTGAAGAGCAAATGGCTGGCATTGTTTGCCATTTTCCCTCTGACGAACCCTATTGCGATCATGGGAATGATTTACAAACACACATCAATGTCAATAATTCCCATCGGTTTATATGCAATGGCCATGATGGTGTGGTTCACGGGGAGCAACCGGTCTTACAAACTTGAATTTGAACGTCTGATCGCTTACGAAGCGGGGCTCATCGAGCAAGGCGAACCGATCAAGCCGAGCGATATTCCTGATTCCGAAGTGAATACGGATGAGAATGTTTGGGAGCACCCTTTCTTGAAACCGCTGACAATGGCAGGCAGACAAGGCAAAACAGATGATGTCGCTCGCGAAAAATTGGATGCATTTTATGAGCCGCTTCAATTGCCAAAGCACCGAGTGAGATTGAAATACGAGGAAACTTCACCCGAAAGACTCCCCATGTTTTTACCTGCAAGAAAACTGGTTGAATTATCAGTGGGAATCAAACTCGAAGCAAACCAGGCAACACTCACGGAGGATCTACCCCGTTCCCCAATGCAAGCAGCCCGCGCTTTAGAGCCATTCTTCAAATCGATTCAGCCAGATATCAGTCAACTCACAGAAGCGGTTTACCGGAAAGGAGATGCCTATCCATTCGCCTGGGAACAGGGATTCAATTTACAACTTCCACACCTCTCCAAGATGCGCGCCTTCAGCCAAATAGCTCACATGGATTCCATCATGCACAGCACGCTTGGTCATTCAAACGAGTCTTTCGAAAGTGCAACGTTGGACTTCCAGTTATCGGAATCCGGAGATTCAGATATCCTCCTCTCCAGACTCGTGCAGAGGGCTCAGCAAACCATTGCGCTGGACACGCTTGTCGCAGCACACTACG
>JBDQII010000281.1:0-6817 GCA_040264395.1 Verrucomicrobiota bacterium | reverse complement strand
CTTGGTGATGAAGCGGGTAAGTTGATGGATGGTATTGATATTTCGTATGCTGAGAATGTCATTGTGGATCACTGCTCGGTGAGCTGGACCTTGGACGAAGGTGTCAACACCTACCATGGCACCCGGAACATCACCATTCAGTGGTGCCTTATTTCGGAATCGCTCAATGACTCGCTTTTGCGGAATGGACACGGTTTTGCAGCCTCGCTGGGAGGGGTGGACACTTCCTATCACCATAATCTATTTGCCAATCATGCTGGTCGTAATCCCAGTATTGCGGGTGAGACGAGTCATCCAACGATCAATCTTGATTTCCGCAATAATGTCATTTTCAACTGGGAGAACCGCAGGCTCGACGGGCGCCCTGAGAGCATCAATGTCGTCAATAATTATTACAAGGCAGGCCCTGCTTCACGGCAGCTTCGCAGTGTTGTCAAAATGCAATGTCTCGATGATGGAACTTTTGGCCGATGGCATGTTAAGGGTAATGTGCTTGAGACCTCCTCCGGTTTCAGTAAAGGGAGGGCGCTGGTGATCATCGACGCTTCCGATCGATTGCCTGAA
Organism: Verrucomicrobiota bacterium; assembly: GCA_040264395.1. Classification (GTDB taxonomy): domain Bacteria; phylum Verrucomicrobiota; class Verrucomicrobiia; order Limisphaerales; family AAA164-E04; genus AAA164-E04. The sequence goes on along the minus strand of JBDQII010000281.1, from coordinate 6,253 downwards.
TCTGTCTTGATCGAGCAGTCGGTTCCCTTTGGGCCGGTATCGACGGATACTCCTGACTTGGCCTATGAGAAAGTATGCATGCATGCTGGCGCGATTCGACCGAAAAGAGACTCCCATGATGATCGTATTGTCAGGGAAGTGCAGTCAGGGCGAACGACTTTTGGTGACGGTATTATATCAAGTCAGACTGAAGTGGGCGGTTGGCCGAAACTCTTATCGGCTCGACCAAAAGACGACGTTGACAGGGATGGTATGCCTGATGAATGGGAACTTCTGTCCCATCCGAACGGTGACTTGTCGTGGGATGGAATTGCAGACTCGGACGGCGACGGCTACACTGATCTTGAGGAATATCTCAATAACACCGACCCCAACAAGTGAATGACTGGCTGCGTCATTTTTGTTGGTGACCCTCATGGTTGATAATGAGGGAGCTGTCTGAATATTCACTTCATTGACCTGAACAATCTCTAACAAGCGACCTAAGATTCACCGGTTGCTGACATCATGCTACTGACCGCTGTCATCCTATATGCTTTTTTAGTCCTGGGTATCTCGTTTCTGGCTCAAAGGAAGATCCATGACGAAGAAGACTTCATCGTTGCCGGGAGACGAATGCCAATCTGGCTTAACACCGGGACTCTGCTTGCTACCTGGTTTGGCGCTGGAACTCTTTTGACGACTTCCGATGAAATCGCACTGGAGGGAGTCCGTATCATTGCACTGGAACCGCTTGGAGCAGGCCTTTGCCTGGTACTTACTGGATTGTTTTTCGCGCGTCCTCTCTGGAACATGAACATCTGTACGCTCGCAGATTTTTTCAAGGCTCGGTTCGGCCCCAAAGCCGAGGTGTTGCAGGTATTGACTTCAGTACCGACATTCGTGGGATGGATCGCGGTTCAACTGGTGGCTTTGTCTGGCCTTTTCAACATTTTATTTGATTTGCCTGTTCCCCAAACGATTGTTGCTCTGGGACTCTTCGCGATGGTTTACACCATTGTTGGTGGCATGTGGTCCGTCAGTTTGACGGATGCCTTGCAAGCGGTTTTGATGATTTTCGGGTTACTGCTCTTGGGATGGAATGTTCTTGGTGATCTGACAAATTTTGGGGGGCTGGAAGGGATTTGGAAACAATCAACAGTCTCGAGGAGACAATGGATTCCAACAGACCGCGCTCAGGAATTTGCCGAATGGTGCGGGTGGCTATCAATCGCCATGCTGGGCAATTTACCCAGTCAGGATTTGATGCAAAGGGTTTTTGCCGCAAAATCCGCTCAGGTAGCGCGGATTTCCTGCTTCATGGCTGGTGGGCTTTATATACTGCTCGGAGCGATTCCGGTATTCATTGGTTTTTCTTTTCCAATCTTGTTTCCCGACAAGGAGCCCCAGTCGGTTGTTATTCAAATGGCGCAGCATTACCTCTCAGATGGAATGATGGTTCTGTTTCTGCTGGCTGTTCTGTCGATGGTGCTTTCATCCATGGATAGCGGTATCCTGGCACCGGCCACGATTCTTGGACGCAACTTGTTTCGAAAAAGGGTGCCGGACTCCGTGAGTTCCCTCACGCTCTGTCGACTCTCTGTCGTGCTGGTTTCCGCCGTATGTGTGGCAGTAGCACTCATGGGATCGCGAGCCTTTGAATTATTGGAAAGTTGCTATTCCATTGGATTGGCAGGGTTACTTGTTCCTTTGGTGATGGGGTTGTTCTGGAAAAACGGTAACCAGACTTCAGCATTGCTGGCCATGACCATTGGGGTTGGTGCATGGCTGATCGAATGGACCTTCGGTATTGAATGGCCGTTGGCCCCGGTGGGAGCTGCTTTGGGGTTCCTGGTCTATATTATTCACGCTAGATCATTGGAATCACCTCTCCAGTCAAACCAGAGGTGATGTCAGGAAACCCTCAATCTTTTTCAACGGGTCGGAAGTCTTTATTTGATGAAGGGCTGTTGCTCCCACTCCCAGCACACGAGGGTGCGGAAAGCTGGTAGCTTACTCCGATATCGGGCATATGGTATTTCTGCCCTATTTACTCACCTACCACTCGAAAGAAACCATCACCGGTCTGTGGTAATTCGAGGGTCCGATCGACTCGGTGTCCAGTTCCGATAATCGACTCACTGAAGTTTAATTCAGTTGTCGTATCTCTACTTCTCCAGTGCTCCAGGCGGTAACGTGATCCCCTGAAGCTCTGAAACGAAAGTCTCAGGTCACCAGCAGGTAGGCGTGAAAAATCGATGTGCACTTGATCGGAAATTCCTTGTGCCTCGATACGGACCTCAAACAGGAGAGGCCATGTCTTTCCTGTCACAAATACCCTGTCGCGTTCTCGGTCATAGGCAATCCCATTGAGTACAGCATTCGCATCCCTCAGCGACGGCCAGTCAAAAAGACCTGAAAAATCAATCCAGGCAATGACCACTCCTGTATCTGGAGAGATCCTTGCAATTCTGTCCGTCTGCCATTGATTTGCCCAAATTTCGCCTTTTATCCATTCCAATTCGTTCAACTTGCGCACCGGTCCTTTGTCGTCAGTGACCTTCACTGTCTCGATCAGGGCGAAACTATCTGGATCGCGGAAATAAAGTGAGTCACTTCCGTCACTCATAATCAGACGTTGACCATCGTAGGTCAATCCCCAGCCCTGGCCCTGGTAGGTGAACCCTCCTCTTGGCTGAAGGGTATCAAGGTCGTAGACCACGGCTTCGCCTGATTTCCAGGTCAGCTGAAATATGCTGTCTTCGGTCACAGCGATACCTTCACCAAAAAACTCGGGGGAAAGTTGGATTTGTTTTTTCACTTTTCCGGTGCGTGGCTCCACGACGCGCAACGATGAACGTCCGAATTGCCCGGTCCCTTCAATGAACGTGTTGTCACGGAAAACAAGTCCCTGAGTGAAGGCTTCAGTATCGTGAGGTAGGGTTTGTAAGACCTTGAAAGTCTGCCATTCAGCACTGACAACACGCACTTGAGAGCTGATGAGCATGATGGCGATCAGGTAGTTGAAGCAGCTGTTTGTCATGGCTCTATCACGATTTCATCACATGAAGATAGTGCATGCATTTTTTTTCCAAAGGCAAGCCAAAGTGGAGCTTAAGTCTTCAAATATTGCATCCCTGATGTCTGTCTGTTTTGTTGGAAATAGAGTGTTTCCGTTTCGGCCCAGGCTGCGAGTATTCAGCCCCAACAACACTCAAATGATCTCGGGTTTGTGATATGTTCGATACTTACTGCAACATATGGTTTGCTTGTGTTAAATGAGACCAACACCTTTTTACTTCATAAAACAGGATGATTGCTCTATTGATCAGTGACAGACATCAGACCTCCAGATAACGCTATGAATGCATGCAACAAATCATGATGCGCACCATAATCCTGTGTTGTTTTCTTTGCACCCAACTACACAGTTTTGCCGAGAATCAGTTGTTGATCGAGTCATTTGACGGAGTGCCTCTGCTTCCTCAAGGAGTCGAAGGGGCAGGGGGAAAAGGGGTTTGGTCTAATACGACTCCAACAGCCTGGTTATTGAATGATGCTCAATTGCCTGCTGATGATTTTAACCGCTGGGAAGGCTGGCGGTTCGTGGATGCGTCCTGGTGGAACCTTCAAGGGACAGATTCACTTCGATCTCTTTTTCACCGTGCCAGCGGCGTTTTGCTGGTCGCTGATGCCAATGCCAGGAAGCCGGTGCCAGACGCAAGTGGCACCATGAGCAGTTATCTGTCAACTCCTCCGATTGACATCAGTCATCTGAAGGCCAGCAGATTTGAGGTTCGCTTCGATTCAAGCTGGCATTCGGTGGCCCCTATGGCCGGCAATCTCAGCGTGTCTTTTGATGGGATGCCGTCGATTCAGATTTTTCGGTATGACTCGGACCCAAACAGTCCGAGTTTTCAATTGGATACATGGAATGAAAAAGTTTGCGTCGTCTTTGAAAAGCGTCCGGGTGTTGATTCTTTCGTTCTCACCTTGGGGATGCTGCATGCAGGGCAGGATGGTTGGTGGGCCATCGATAATCTGGAGGTGATTGCCGTCGATGAGAGTGACCGTCTCGAGGTAGGGGGACACTGGATGTTTAGTTCGGATCGTGTTCATCATGGCTTTGTTGAAGATATGGATGAGGGGCTTTACCCCGGGAATCTAGGAGGTCCAGCAGCGCTTCATGAAACGGGTGGTCTGGAGGGTCTCTGGCTGGATGGTAAAGGTCCTCCCGTTCAGGTCGAATCTCCTGATGTCCCCAGAGAATGGCCTTCCAAAGAAATGACCCTGGAAGCTTGGGTCGCCCTAGCTGCGCCTGCTCGATTCGGTGGCATCCTTTCTGCATCCAGACAGCATACATCACCTCAGGAAGGCTGGGTTCTTGGTTTCAACAGCGCCCGATTCACCTTTGGATTGGCTTCTGAGGATCATGAGCGCATGACTTTTGTCGATACCCAGACACCTTATGCTCTGGGGCAATGGTATCATCTGGTTGGTACCTACGACGGGGTGACTCAGCGCATCTATCTCAATGGTAAACTTGAGGCAACACGGACTTTGGCTTCAGGTGAAATCCGTCATGCTGATTCAGCTCCCCTGATGATCGGGGCTCATCCAACAGAGACCGGATTGCGAAAGCTTCAGGGGATGATTCATGAAGTGCGTGTTCATACAACTGCTTTGACACCCCATGAGGTGATGGAGCAGTTCACGCGTCAAAAAACGTCTGTCGAACAAACCTTGAAAATGCCCGAATTAGCTCAGTGCACAATCCCTGTTCGACGCAACAATAGCCCCTTCGGAACTCAGCGAGCCTTGATCATCGGGATGGATGGCTGCCGGATCGATTCGCTGCAGGCTGCTTCGACGCCTCATTTGGATGCACTTGTTGAGAGTGGTGCTTTCAGTTTTGATGCGAGAGCCAGTATTGGACAGCCCACGGTAAGCGGGCCGGGTTGGTCGAGCATTCTGAAGGGAGTTTGGGCGGACAAACACAGGGTTCTCAATAACGCTTTTTCATTCCCCGGAGGCGGGGGATATCCACATGTATTCGAGCGGATTCGCCAGTTTCATCCTGATGCCTATCTTTCTTCCCTGGTACACTGGGCACCAATCAACGAGCACATTGTCAGCGCTGAAACACTTCAAATGGTCGAGGACAGTGATGTCCGTCTCACCGCCAATGCCGCATGTCACATTCTCAACGAGGGGCCTGATGTACTTTTTGTGCACCTCGATGAATCGGATGGTGCAGGGCACGCAGCAGGGTTTCACCCCGGGAATTCTCAATATCTTGCTACTCTCAGTCGATTGGACGGCTACATTGGAACATTGATGGATGCAGTCAACCGTCGTCGCAATGAACTTGGCGAGGATTGGCTTGTCATTTTTTGCAGTGATCATGGAGGAACCTCGGCAGGCTCCCATGGAGGACTCAGCTTGAACGAATTAAAAGTGCCTTTGATCATTCAAGGACGGCAGGTTCCAAGCGGAGATATTCAACCGACTCCGTTGAACACGGACATTGTGCCAACGGTTCTTGCTCATCTGGGAATTGAGGTGCCATCCTCATGGGGAATTGAAGGTCAAACGGTTGGCTTCATTCCCAAGCTTTCCATCAAAGCGGAAAACGCCGGCCTGACCCTGAGGTGGCCAGGTATAGCGACGCTGGAAAGCAGTGTTTCAATGGAAAAGTGGAAGGCATTACCCCAAGCCAGAAGCCCACATAGACATCGTCCTTCAAGTGATCATGTCTTCTATCGTTTGACGCTTCCGTAGCGCAAATGTGCTTGGAATCAGTGATATCATTCAGATGCACTTCAACAAGACTTGACGATCGTTTTTTGATGCTAAATGTATCCTGAAGGAACTGGACTCCAAGCGAGGCGGAATCCAGGGCGGCTGTCGTCCGAGATATTGAGTGGCCACTTGTCGCGATTCGCCGACAGACAGTAATCGGTGTTAAAGGATGAGCGGGCGCCGTTTCATTTTGAAACCGTCATTCGGTCATCTATACACTAAAAGACTCAATTACTTCGGGTGCTCGCTCACAAACCTTGTATCTGAAAATTAAGAAGTTGATGAAAACTTAAAAAGATGACAATAAAGCCCCATCTTCTCCGTTAGTAATAACAACCATGAAAAGACCGACTGCATCAACAAGGAGATTGCCGCATTGCTTACTAGAATTAATTTTGAGTGTTTGCTTTCTGTTATCAGGAGTGCCGCTTATGGCGTTGAACATTGCGCATTCCAGTGATGCCTCGACTGT
>JBDQII010000280.1:0-6829 GCA_040264395.1 Verrucomicrobiota bacterium | reverse complement strand
CCCTCGTAAGCTTAGCCTGAGGAATGCACTTACCTTGACTGGCATTGGCATATTTACCGGATGCTTCACCACGGCTGGAGCATTCATTTCCATGGGGATCACTGAGTTCAAAGGCATTCAAGAAATGGGCATTATCACGGGTGGAGGAATGATCCTCTCATTGATTCCCATGATGACCATGCTGCCTGCCATGCTACTCAAGGGGAAACACCCCCCCCGAAATCTCGCAATTGAAGAAGTCAAGGATGGCAAGCGAGCGCGCTTGGAAAGCTTCTGGCTCGCACGCCCGAAGGCCGTGATCGGGTTGGCTCTTGGGTTATCCATCGCGGCAGCAAGCCAAATTCCAAAAGTTTACTTTGATTATAATCTGCTCAATCTTCAGTCGCACGGCCTGGAGTCAGTCAGTTATGAACACAAACTGATTCATTCAGGGGAAAAGTCGATTCTATTTGGTGCTGTTATTGCCAATTCTTTGAAGGAGGCACGGGCAATTGAAACTCAGGTAAGTCAATTACCATCTGTCGCAAGTGCAGATTCGGTGGCAAGCTATATGATGTCCAACGACCGGAAAAAGTTGGCTTTAATCGAATCCATTCGTTCAACAACTGATTCCATTCAGCTCCCAGCTCCAAACGAAGAATTCCTGGACATCGACACGTTTCACCAATCACTTACCTTCCTTGCCAGTTACGCAAAGTTGGCCATTCAGTCCATTGAATCCAATGGGAGGGGTCAGTCCTTTTCTCAAGAATTGAACTCACTGCTTCAAGCAATTCAGCAGCTACAAAAAGAGATTCAGACGATGGAGGGCACATTTGTACAGGCACGGCTCACACAATTTCAACGAGGCCTCTTCGACGAGCTGAAGGGAATGGTCGGCAGTATCGCCAATCAAGACACAAGGGCCGCAATCCAACTCTCTGAATTACCAGATATATTGAAAAACAGATTCATTGGGTCAAACGGCAGATTTCTTGTTCAAGTGTATCCAAAAAGCAATGTCTGGGAACGAGCGCATCAGAAAGTGTTTCTCAAGGACCTTCGAACGCTGGATCCCGAAGATGGCAATACTCCAGTCATTACTGGTACTCCGGTTCAACTTTACGAATATACCGAGCTACTCAAATTGAGCTATCAGGAAGCTGCTGTGTATGCACTTACCAGCATCATCATAATGGTCTGGATTCATTTTCGGTCTTTATCTGCCGTTCTGTTAACTATGTTGCCTGTGTTTATCGGTACGTTTTGGCTTCTGGGATTGATGGGTTCATTGGGAATTCCATTTAATCCCGCCAATATCATGACCCTACCACTCGGCATAGGCATTGGTGTCACCAATGGCATTCACATATTGAATCGATACCACGAAGACGCTCTCCCAAGTATCTTTGCGAAAAGCACAGGAAAGGCAGTCCTGGTATCAGCACTGACAACCATAGCCGGATTTGGGAGCTTGATGCTGGCACAGCATCAAGGGATCGCAAGTCTGGGACATCTGATGTCCATCGGGGTGGCTACTTGCATGCTGGCAGGTCTGGGAGTTCTGCCCTGCTTGCTGAAAATCATAAAACCCAGGTTATACAAAAAAACCCAGCAACAGCATGGCAATACTGTCACTGGGCAGCGAGGAACCGAGGCTTGATGCCTCATTTAAGACAAGTCTAATGAACACTTGACTTCCATTAAAGTCAATGATTAATCCTTTTTGATGGCATTACCCAACTTAAACAAAAGCTTTAACGTTACATTTTAAATGATTTAAAAATGTCCCGAGAGACAATTGAGACCAATACCTGAATTGATCGCGCTCTGAGGACAAGGTTTGGAAAAGCTTGGGAGCATTTTTTTACACTGAATCGTGTAAGTCACACATTACCAATGAATACAGATCCGATTCACCGATTGACGCCGGGGTGAGACAGATTATAGTATTCCCAAGTGACGTCAAAGGTAGGTAAACAGGCAAAAGAGAGGTTTCTTGCATTCATTGAAGGCAAGGGCATGCGATTGACCTCTCAACGAATGACCATTATTGACGTCGTTTTCAACACGGAGGAACATTTTACAGCAGACCAACTGCTGGAATGGTCCAAGGCCAAAGATTCCTCCATTTCAAGAGCAACTGTTTACCGAACCCTCCCACTGCTGACTGAGAGCGATCTGGTGCACGAGATGGACTTCGGCAAGGATTACAAATATTACGATCCCAATTACGCTGAACACCCAAATCACAACCACATCATATGTGAAGATTGTGATCGTATCGTCGAATTCGAGAGCAAGAAGATCGAAAAGATCGAAGACGAAATCACCCAGAAACTTGGCTTTGAGCTAAGGTCTCAAAATTTACGCATCACGGCCAATTGCGAATCATTGAAAAAGCACGGCAGTTGCAAGCAGAAGAGCTCCCTTAAATAATCGATCCTCTTGTTAAAGAGAGCATGTTTGCTTTTCTTGTCATTGCTGTGAGGGACCGCTGCTTGCGTCCTTTGAATATTTACGCGAGCCAGTCAGCCTGATCGAAAAGACCCTGGTTACTTTTTAACGGATTAATTTTTTTGATATATGAGGCTGTATGGCGTTAGATGTCGCTAACAAATGCAAAAGTTATCCCAGGAAGAGGTAAATGCCGTCGCAACAATCAAGGAAGCATGCCATCGGATCGCTCATGAAATGATGACGCTGCAGCCCGCCATAGGCAAACTTTCTGATGAGGGCGTTCGATCAGGGCTGTATGAAACCATTTATCAACTCACCGCTCAGGTTGAATCAGTCAAAAAGCAGGTCATCCGCTATGAAAAAGGAGATGCATCAAAGATCCTTTGACCAAACCGGGTGTGCGCCCCAAAATATGAATTATTCTGTTCTCACGTGCTGACTCCCGGTATTGCCATTCTATTGATCACTGTTTTCTCTGTGATGAGCTTTTTATTCGCTCTGGCGGAATCCTCCTTGTTTTCACTTGGCAAGTGGGAGATGCAGCAAATGAAAGAGGAATCTCCGACAGAGGCTGACTGGATCACTCGCATACTCGAAAAGCCTCAAGAACTGCTTGCCACGATTGTTTTTGGAAACATGTTCTTCAACTCAGCAATCTGGGCAACAGGGCTTTGGCTGGTATTTAAGGGAATCTGGAATCCTTCAGCCACGCTACCACTGCTGGCAATACTCATCCTGCTGGGCTGCGAAGTCGTCCCCAAAGCTCTGGCTGTCCGCCTGCCTGAAAAATGGGCTATTCGAGTGGTCCGACCTTTGACCACGCTACAGTTGGTCACGTATCCTCTCCATCGACTGGCAAATAATCTGGATGCCACTCTCATTCTTAGACTAACCCCTAAATCACTTCGCTCGGCAAACACACCAACCACGGATTCAGACTACGAAGAGTTACTTGAAATGGGGTATCAACAGGGAACTCTGGATCAGGACGAAAAAGAAATCATTTTGGAGATTATCGAGCTCGACCAAAAGAGTGCTACCGATGTCATGACGCCGCGCAGTCAGGTAGCCTGCCTCCCATTTGACATACCCATCGAGAAGATGGTCATTGAAGCCCGGAAGCACCGTCACCGCCGCCTTCCACTTTACAACGAAACACCGGATCAAATCATTGGAATTCTCGACACACGATCCTTGCTCATGCATCCAAAGGGTGATCTTTTTGAATTCACAGAGTTGCCTTCCTTGGTGCCTGAATCCATGAACCTACTCGAACTTTTCAAGAGTTTACAGAGACAACACCGCGGCATGGCAGTGATTGTCGATGAGTTTGGGGGGATCGCAGGAGTGGTGACGATGGAGGATATTCTGGAAGAAATCCTCGGGCAGATCCGCAACGAGGATGAGCCCGCGGCATTCGAAATTGAAACCCTTGCGCCTGGAAAATGGAGGATCAACGGCTTGATGGAAATTGAAGATTTCCTCACCTATTACCCCCAACTAGGCAACATTGCCGAGGTGGATACCATGGGCGGCTTGTTTACCATGCAACTTGGTTACGTCCCTGAATCTGAAGAATCCATTCAGTTCAGAGGCCTGACCATGACAGCCAAAGTGGTGGGTGAACGAAGAGTCAAAGAACTCATCGTTCAAAAAATATTATCAGGGGTATCCAGGGAAGGAGGCAAACAATGATTACAATCGCACTGCTGTTTGCATTCATCGCGGGCCTTGGATTGTCATTCCTTTTTTCAGGGATGGAATCAGGCATGCATTCCATGAACAAACTCCGGATCAGGCGTCAGGCCAAACAAGGAGATAATAATGCAAAAGCGCTGCTCCGTTACATGGAAGAAGCCGAATATTTCCTATGGACCATTCTTGTGGGAAACACGCTGGCAAATTTTTTGATCGTAGCACCACTGCTGATCGCTTTACGAAAGATGCTTCCAGGCCATCCATGGATATCCGCGCTGTCGCTGATCATAATGCTGCTCATTATTTACACCTTTTGTGACCTTTTGCCGAAAATGATCTACCGCAGGTACCCGAATCGACTCACGGTTGTTTCAGTGCGTCCTTACCGAGTCTTTCACTGGATGCTGGCTCCGATTGTATTTCTCATCTCGGGCATCGCAGATCTACTGCTGAAAATCGGTGGTGGAGAAATGCTGACCGGGGAAATGTTTTCTAATCGTGAAGAAATGCGACGTGTCATGCGCTCCTCAGGACAGAATCTAACATCTGAGGAACGATCGATGATTGACCGAGTCATGGACCTGCAACATCGCACCGTTTCAAGTGTGATGTTGCCACTCCAGAAAGTAGTTTCCATTGGTGCTGATGCCACGATTGAAGAAGCCATTGCTCTCTCGAGGGAAACATCCATTCTGCGCATGCCCGTTTTTGAGAAACAGTCTGGAAAGAGAGTTTTTCTGGGAGTACTTAACCTCAAGCACCTTCTTTATGACTGGGAAGGCAAACGTCATGAACTCGCCAGGAAACACGTCACGGGCGTGATGCATCTGCGAGCACAAATGAGTGTCGATGACGCACTTCACCAGATGCAGGAAGCCGGCCAGAGAGTCGGATTGGTCTTGAATGCGAAGCAGAAAGAAATCGGCTGGATCAATATCAGGGATATTCTCAAAACCGTCTTCGGTGATGTCAACATCTGACCGCCATGGAACAATTCCAATTGATATGGATTTTACTGCAAGTCGCGTTTGTCGGTTTTCTTGTCATTCTCAACGGCTTCTTTGTTGCTGCTGAATTTGCACTGGTAAAAATCCGTGATTCCCAGTTAAAGCCCCTCATCAACGAAGGGAATCCGCAAGCCATCATGACGGGTAAGGTGCTCGATAATCTGGACACCTCTCTCAGCGCTTGCCAGCTTGGGATCACTCTGGCCAGTCTGGCTCTTGGCTGGGTTGGAGAACCCGTGTTTGCCGCATTATTGGAACCTGTCATGCACGCCTTGGCGATCGAATCGGAAAAGGTGCAACACATGATGGCCTTTCTTTTTGGTTTTTCCGCAATTACTTTTCTTCATATAACAGCAGGCGAACAGGCCCCGAAACTGATGGCCATCCAGAAACCGCTCCCTACTTCGCTCTGGGTGGCCAAACCACTCTGGCTGTTCTGTAAAATTTCCTACCCCTTTATTTGGGCTCTCAACAAGGCTTCAAACAGGATGCTTCGCTGGGTAGGCATTGAGCCTGTCTCCGAGCATGAACTTCTGCACTCGGAGGAGGAATTACAAATGCTGATTTCTGATACACACCACCATCAGGGGGGCACCAAGCTGGAGAAGGAAATCGTTTTCAATGCCATGGAACTTCGTCAGCGATTGGTCAGAGAAGTCATGCAACCAAGAACGGAAATCACCTTACTTTCGACTGATATGTCACTTGAGGAATGCTTGACGATTACAGAAAAAGAGCGTTACTCAAGATATCCGCTTTGCGATGTATCGGATCCTGACAAGGTGATTGGTGTGGTTCATTTCAAGGAACTCTACTCCTTACGCCACCGTCTTGAGAGCGGGCTGGATTTGACCCAGATCTCGCGCAAGATCCTTCACTTTTCGGAAACTTCACGACTGGAAAGAGCTCTTAGATTGTTCCTCAAACATCGACTCCATCTTGCCATGGTGGTTGATGAATATGGTTCCACCGTCGGCATGATCACTCTGGAGGATATCCTGGAAGAACTGGTCGGGGAAATTCAGGACGAATTCGACCAGGAGCAACCTCTGATCATACGGCATGGCGAAGGGAGTTATGACATCATGGGCTTGCTCCCGCTGCATGAACTGTCGGAATTGATCGAGACAAACATTCAGGAAGAAGGCATCAATACGGTCAGTGGATGGATGACTCACAAACTGGGAGAATTCCCTGAAATTGGCGATATTGTCGAAGAAGAGAATTATATCTTGAAAGTGCTCGAAGTAGATAACCATCGCATCGAGCGATTACACTTGAAACTCTCAGAAAAGCCGCGTGTTTCAGATCAGGGTGGAAGAGGCCAATAACATCAGCAGATGGCAAACAACCAAAACCTCATGAGATAATTAATGAATGGGTCGGTATGAAATGTTGGAGATGTTTAAGGATTGCCGTTCAGAAATTCATCGTCCGCAATCTCACTCTGCCATGTGATTACCCCTAACCGCCAAGCAGGTCTTTCTTGATAGCGGAATGGGATACGCGCCCATATAACCAAACCCGAAAAAACAGGGAAGCCATCTTGAGAACACTTCCCCCATGGCAAAGAATGGATTACCACGAGTATGTATTGGATTCACCAAACCGATCCAGAAATTGGCCGCTTTGTTCGAGAGTTAATTGGCGGATCGTCTTTTCCATTTGAGTGGCTACTTCTTTTG
>JBDQII010000279.1:0-6848 GCA_040264395.1 Verrucomicrobiota bacterium | reverse complement strand
GAAAAGACACGTGATTTGCATTTTTCAGTCCAGCGATGGATTGACCCCTCACTTTTTGGTTATTGGAGCGGTGATCACCATATCCATGCTGCCGGGTGCGCACATTACACAGATCCCACTGAGGGTGTGCATGCGCCTGACATGCTGCGTCATATTCTGGGAGAAGATTTGAAAGTGGGGGCGAACTTGACCTGGGGGCCCTGTTTTGATTACCAGAAACAATTTTTTACCGGAGAAGACGATGCGGTTTCACGTTACCCCTATTTACTCCGCTATGATGTTGAGGTTTCAGGTTTCGGGTCGCACCAATCGGGTCATCTTTGTTTACTGCGCCTGAAGGAACAGATTTATCCCGGAGGTGATTCCAAGCACCATTGGCCAACGCTTTGCTTGAACACACTCCGATGGGCCAAAGCCCAAGGTGCTTTGGTGGGCCCTGCTCATTCAGGTTGGGGTCTTGAAGTGGCAAGCGCCGCCTTGCCCAATTATGAAGTACCACCTTTCAATGGCATCGGTGCCAATGAATACATTGTTGATGTTACTCATCAGGTTCCTGATCCTGATGGGCGTTTGGTGCCAGCAGTGGATTTTATTTCCACGGTAGATACGCCTTATGCCTGGGAGTTGAATATTTGGTATCACACATTGAATGTCGGTTATCGTACTCGCATCAGCGGTGAGACGGACTTTCCATGTATATACGGGGAGCGCGTTGGTTTGGGGCGAAGTTATGTCAAACTTGAAGGTCAGTTAAATTACGAAGCTTGGTGTGAAGGAATTCGTGAAGGGAAAAACTATGTGAGTGATGGCCTCAGCCATTTAATGGATTTCAAAGTGGAAAACCGAGCCATGGGCGAATCGGGCAGTGAATTGAAGCTGGACACGGGAAAAGAGGTTTCTATCAAAGTGCGTGCTGCAGCACGCCTTGACGAGCAGATAAATCCAAGCCTCAGGGATCGACCTTATCAGCAAAAGCCTTATTGGCATGTTGAGCGCGCTCGAATTGGTGACACCAGAACGGTCCCGGTTGAATTGATCGTCAACGGTTACCCTGTTGCGCGGCAGGATATTGTTGCTGATGGCAAATTGAATGATTTGGAATTCAATGTGCCAGTTCAGTTCAGTAGCTGGGTCGCTGTTCGAATCCTGCCAAGTGCACACACCAACCCCGTTTTTGTGGTTGTCGATGACAAACCCATTCGAGCAAGTCGTCGAAGCGCTGAATGGTGTTTGGCCGGGGTGAATCAATGCTGGAAAAATAAAGAGCGATTCATTGCAAAAAATGAAATGCAGGAAGCACTGAGTGCATATGATCATGCACGACAAACGTATCAAAAATTGATCAAAGAATGCCGTGATGATCGAAGTAAATTGGTATTTCTTGCACCTTGATTACTCCATATCTGAATAGGCAGCTTGACTTAAATTACGGAAGCTTCCACTTCCGCTTGATTGAGATTTCATTGCACGCACCATGTATTTGGGCTCCACGAACCAAGGATTATCATCCATGAAAGAAGTCGCTTCTGTTGGTGTGTCGTTCAGCAATTGATATCCCTCTGCCGGATGCCTGCGGTAGATGAAATAGCGGCATCCTTCCTCAGTCGAGCCCTCCCAATTCAACGCGATCTGGTTATTGACAAGTCTTGCAGTGACCGCGCGAGGTGGTGTCAGAGTATGAATTCTCAGTGTAGGGTCGCCCATGATGCTCAGCATTCGAGGTGCTTCTCTGTAATCGTCCGTTAAATCACCCATTTCAAGCATGGCTACAGCAAAGGGAGCACCCAGTGCCATTTTCTGCAGTTTCCAGAATTTTGGGTAGTAAGTGGATATCAAGCCATAGTTGGGTGTTGCCAGGACCCCACGTAGCCAGTTTTCATCAGTCAGGTTCCAGTCACCAAACCAAGATCCAAACATCATGTAGAACAGCACTGATGGTTCGTTTTGTGCTTGATTCAAATGCCAGGTGTAATGGTTGTAGGTGTTGGAGGCGCGCCCATATTCCCAGCCTAATTGGATACCGAAAGGTGATGCACGCATTTCGTGATAGCCGAACATGACGGGCACATTTTCATACAGGGGGCGTGACGCAACGGCATTGGCTTCGCCCAAACCAAATAAAGACGAAGCCAGATTGACCGCTTGGAATTCCCCGTTATTCAAAGGCAGGAAACCCAGGCCATTGAAGTAACTTATACGTTTCTCCACGGGAGTCAGACCGTGCCTGTAACGGTGATTTTTTTGTAGGTATTGGCGGGTTAATGCGACTTCAAGTGTCCAAGGTTTTTCATCGCTGAGATCAAGGAAATCGGACCCTCCGAACGAGTGAAGATCTGAAAAGTCAATACGACCAACCGGGATTTCAATAATCCGCGGAAGGTAATCGGGGTCCCACTTTTTATCGTTAGGTCGGTTTTCCAGACGCGGATTTGCCCGTGAAAGGCGAGTTGCCTTATCGGTCCAAAAACTGTCATCGAAACTCCCGTAATAACTATCAGCGGCCCAGGCGCCCCGGTGGTTTTCATGACCATCAAACGCCTCCAGTCCCGAGCGAGGAACGGGGACATGCCCCAGAAGCAACATGACGTTCGGGTACGCCGGATCTCTCTCGTAAACAGCCCTTGCTTCTGCGCGGATACGGTGAATTTCCGTTGCATTTTGCAGCCAGTTGGTTTCGTTATGGCGCTGCGCAACCAATTCAATCAGGCGCCAGCCATCTCCCGTCAGGTCTGATTTGAATTGCTCGTAATCTAAGTCCAATGACTGAGGTAAGCCAGCCTCAGAAACTAAAATGACATTTCCCCTAAAATGTACAGGCTGCAAATTAATGCCTACTGTCAGCGTAACTCTGCGGAAATCAGCATTGTCTAAATCCGTATCGCGTAAGCGGTATTCATAAATGCCCCCTTCTTGAATATCATTATCTATCCAGGAAGCCTCTGTATAGTTCTCTTCCAAGATACGCCACTCATATTCCCCTAATCTTCTGCGCTCTATGTAAACTGAGTTGAGCCCTTTTGCTGAAACTCTATTGATCCTCGAGAGGCGAACCATTGGTGGCGAAAGGGATGTTTCGGCAGCCCATGATCGATCCTGAACGACGACTTTATTCCAAATATTCTGGGGGAAGTTATAGCAGGTAAGTTCTTCAATAGTGGCATCCACATTCAATGCTCCATCGAGTTGACTGCCAACGGCAAACCCTTTCGCCAACGCCTCAGGCCCTGGAAGCGTAATGGGATCTATTCCGGGGCCGGATCCTCGTTGTATTCCGTTAATATACAGGAAGGAATTCGCGAATGTTTGAGCATTTTGAGGGGTGTTAATCCCGTATGCAAAAACTGTCTTTGGACCATAATTAAGTTCAATCTCATACCATTGACCTTTTTCGAAATCTAAGCGGTCGGATGTCAGGTGAACGTGCCACTGACGTTCGTTCGGTGCTTGAGATGCCAGATACATGGTGGATCGGTCCTGGTCCATATAGAGTCCCCACCAGCCTTCGCTTTGACTGCTTCGTGTGTTGATTCGTCCGATTTCCAGCACACGAGAGCCAAAAGGGTGACCCGCATCTCCCGTGCTCCAGTTTGGTTTCATCCAGAAACGGATAGAGCCACGGCGGAGATCGAGATTCAGTGCGCCGTTCTCTTCGCGTACTTTATAAATCAACTGACTGCCTTCTTTCGATTGATACCCCATGCCACCCATTTCAAAAGAGTTTTCGAGCTTTACTGCCCTCGACACGAGAGGTATCTGCGCATTGTTTCCAGCCAGATTTTCTTCATCAAAAGAAAATTGACTAAGCATTTGGGGTTTGAACAGGTATGCATCCAGGGGGTTGCTTCCATCCGCAATCTCTTGCCCATCAGTTATTCCGTCTGCGTCTGTATCCGGATCATTGGGGTTTGTGTTGTAAATGGTCAATTCCTCAAGATCGCTCAAGCCATCGCCATCTGAGTCCGGAGGGGTCGGGGAGTAGTCATTAAGAATCTGATTTTGAGAGAGTTCGTAATTGAAAGTGACTAACTCATCCAACACACCATTGATTGCCTGACCGCTTTTGACATCCGTTCCTAGGACCATCCCTGATTCAGTCCTTGCTTCCAATTTCGGAAACTCAATCGTGCCGATTCCACTAGCCATTTTTTGTCCATCAATCCAAAGAGCACTGCCACTGATACTGAAGGTAACTATGACGTGATGCCATTCACCTGCTTTCCAGTCGAGAGTCTGGTCAAAGCCTGAAAATGTCCTGCCCCTACCCTGCATTTGAAGCCGGATGCGGCTTCCGTTTTCATGGAAGTGAAGGCTCCACCATCCGTACCTTTGGTCGGTGGACTGTTTTCCCATTTCAATAATCGGAACGATACCTGCAGGGCCTTCTCCTGCGTTCCATTCAGGTTGAAACCAGAAACGAATGCTTCCACGCCTGACATTGATATTTGGTGCGCCGCTCAACTCCACGTCCTTGTAATTAAAAGCATCTATCAATTCGCTTGAAAGTTGAATGCCATACCCTTTCCAACCAGGAACCTGTGGGGCTTGCCCGGAAATGATTGGTATCTGTTTGCGATTACCTTCCAGGCCGGCACCCTCAAAATCGAAGGCAGCCAACTGCCTTGGACGTCCATCGAATTCATAATTTGGATCTGTGCCCTCATCCAACTCTTTCCCATCACTTACACCGTCGTAGTCGGAGTCCGGATTGTGTGGGTCGGTCAGATGAAACAGGTTTTCATCATAGGTGATGATACCATCACCATCTTCATCGGGGCGAGTTGCGAGGTAGTAATCCAAGTTATCTGACTCGCTCAGTGCATAGTTGAATGTTTCGAAATCATCCAGCCTGACATCTGCGTTGAATTCACCTTGCGCAGATCCTCCAATATGGATCCCACTTGCCAGCGCTGTCTCATGTGAAGGATAGGCAGAGACGCCGCTCCCTCTAGCCACCAATTCGCCATTGATGAAAAGTGTGGATTCGAAAAGTCCGTATGTCATGCTGACATGGTACCAGCGGTCAGGTCTCCAATTGATCGGATGGGAAATATTAAATTCTCTTTGCCCATTGCCTTGGGTAATGAAGTTCAATTTATCGCGATTTGCATTGAATTGAAGAGCCCACCACCCCTTTGACCCGTCTGGAGACCACAATCCTATTTCAAGGATGCGACCATCCAATGTATGATCGGATCCAGAATGCCAATTGGGAGAAATCCAAAACCTGACAGTGCCCCTTGCAGGGTTGAAATTGGTAGAAAGATCGTCTTCTTGAAAAGCATATGAAATGACAGAGGGCGATTGTGTTCCAACATTGATGGCTGCGGTATTCCAGCTTCGAATCCATTCGATATTAAGCTTTTGAGTTGGTAGCTGGCCTCGTTCACCTTGAAAGGTTCCTGTATTAAATTCAAATAAAGCCAATCTCAGGGCTGGGAAATCGCTGGCATTACTGGGTTCAGTGCCTGCTTGAATCTCGATCAAGTCCTGGACGCCATCTCCATCGCTGTCAGATTGATGGGGGTCTGTTCCATAAATCATCGTTTCCTGGAAGTCGGTGATCCCGTCATCATCACTGTCAATGCGCGTGATTTCATAGCTTGAGCGAATATCATCCTCGAGTAAGACGTAGTTGAAGGTCTCCAATTCGTCCAGAGTACCGTTGGCTTGAAAGGAACCAGTGGCAGAGGAACCAATCCAAAGTCCACTTTCCTGACGATCCGTTGGGGAGGGGTAACTGAAAATCCCAGGGCCATTGGCGACCTCTTTGCCGTTGATGTATAACTTTGATCGAGATGGCTCGTAAGTCAGTGAGATTTGATACCATTCGCCTTCTATGAATTCGATTTGATGACTGATCTGAGGGTTGATGAAACCAAAACTTTTACTCGCAAAATGTATCCGGTCGGTAAAGGAGTTCAGATAAAGAGCCCACCAACCCTTGTCGAAGTTATTTGAATTTTCCCCTATCTCGAGCAATCGCGCAAATGTGCCCGGTCCCCTACCGCCCGCTGATTTGCTTGACCAGTCAGGACGGTACCAAAAACGAATAGATCCACGCCTGAGATTCACCAGTGGCGCCAGATCCTCGCCGCGATATGGGAATTGAAGCTGGGATTGGCTTTCTTGAGAAAAATGGTTTCCCTTGAAGATGAATCCATCCTCTAACCTCACGTTTTCAGCAGTAATGGGATTCAGATTGTGCGGGTTTGAGCCGTCGGATGTCTCAAACGATAGGTGAAAGAGTCGTCGCGCTTGATAGCTGTCTGGGTTTCTCGGGTCCAAGTCAGGAGCAGTGATCTCCTCAGGATCCGGGATACCATCCTCGTCGGTGTCGGCATTGAAAGGGTTAGTTCTGTAATCGGATATCTCTTGCGAATTCGGAATGCCATCTCCATCTGAATCCAGTAATGCCTGAGCAGAGGCGTCGCAGGCGATCATGATAGCTGCACCGAATGCCATGGCTTTTACCGCGCCATTTATCAGCGCCATCGAATGGGCTGTGTCCATCAGAAAAATTTCACTGTTCTCGTGGATTCCTCCGCGTCTCCACAAGCCGTAACGCCAACTTTCCATCACTTCAAATACGTCTTTCATAGATTGACCTGTTTACCAAGGCTTACCCGAGGCCAGGGAAAATGTGGGGAGGGATTTCCTCTGACAAACTCAAGATCTAATACTTAGCATGAAAAACTCTATTTGACTAGAATGTAATTGTGTGCAGCAAATTTCACAAACGGGCACGCATGACTCAAACCCGTGGACAAGTATCATGGATGACCTCTCCTTGCGAGTCGCGTCTAAAGATCAGCTTGCAGTTTAAAGGCTATCCACGTAGGCCTGCATTT
>JBDQII010000278.1:0-6904 GCA_040264395.1 Verrucomicrobiota bacterium | reverse complement strand
CTAGTCGAGAGTGCACATGATGGCGTCTTTACCTGTTCAAAAAGTGGTAAGATTCTAACTTTGAATCGTTTTGGTCAGGATTTACTTGGTTATACCTCTCAAGAAATCAAAACAATCCAACTGAAAGATATCTTAGGGAAACACTCCGAAGTATTGCTTGGTGAAATGGAAGACTCCGATCGGTTATTGGCCGGCGGAAAATACGAAGAATTAGAGGTGAAAAGACGCGATGGATCCATCTTTTGGTCGGAAATAGGTCTTAAAGCGCTGCTCGAGCCAAACACGGGTGGTTCTATTCTGGGTATCATACGCGATGTGAGTTGGCGAAAGAATGTGGAAAAGGAACTACTGAAAGCCAAAGAAAAAGCTGAAGCGGCTGACAGAGCCAAAAGTCAGTTCCTTGCAAACATGAGCCATGAAATTAGAACACCCATGAACGGCGTCATTGGCATGGCTGGTTTGCTAATTGATAGTCCGATAAATCAGGAGCAAAGAGAATGTGTCGAGGCTATTCAGAAATCAGGTAAATCCTTGCTGGGCGTCATCAACGATATTCTTGATTTTTCCAAAATTGAGGCAGAACTTCTTACACTGGAAAAACGCTTATACGATCCATGGACTTTATTTGAACACACCGTCGAGTCTCTGGATTTCCAAGCTATCCAAAAAGGGATCAGCTTATCGCTCTTCATATCCAAGGAGGTCCCAGGAAGCTTGCTAGGAGATGAGCTGCGCATGCGGCAGATTCTATGGAATTTAATTGGAAACGCCCTCAAGTTCACCCTCAAAGGAGGGGTATCGGTTGTTGTCAGGATGGTCGAGGCTGATGGGCATCAGCTTGAGGTATCCGTAAAAGACACGGGAATCGGCATGGATCATGTTCAGCTAAAAAAGCTATTCAAACCCTTTTCACAGGCAGACGATTCAACAACGCGTCGATTTGGGGGAACAGGTTTGGGATTGGCAATATGCAAACAACTCGCTGAGGCTATGGCGGGTGACATAAACGTAAAGTCTTCTTCTGGCGAAGGGTCTGAGTTTGTATTCACGACTCCTGTGCCTCCGGAGCAGTTAGGCCAGTATCAAGACTCTTCATTAAAGAACAATGATACCTCCGTGATTCTTGTTCCAAGTGAACGCAACGCTGAGGAAGCCTTGCATTCCTATCTGCTTGATCTTGGAGTGAACACCGTGATACACGAAGCGCAATCCGACTTCGCTCAGGTGTATCTTCAAAGCAAAAAAACAAATAAGAAACAGGCTGTATTCATCAACAACGAGGAGTGGACAGAAAAAAGCCTGCTTTGCAAACAGCTTGTAGAGTTGCAAAAAGAGGATTCGGATTTGCAAATTATTTTGCTTAGAAGAAGAAACACGCCTCCTCAAACGCCCGGATGCCCACAAAATTCATCAGTGCTTCGCTTCCCGGTCAGAAAAAAAGAATTAATCAAGGTCCTGAATCAGGATGTTACTGCTGATTTGGACAAAAAACAAACAATCGAAAAACCAATAGAACGAGGCTCTTTAACTATTCTGGCGGCAGAGGATAACTCGATTAGCAGTAGACTGTTGAGGTCGCAACTTTTAGTCCTTGGTCACACGCCTGTTATGGTTTCCAATGGGCAGGCATTGGTGGATGAGATTGACGCAGTAGACTACGATCTGATCCTTATGGATTGTGACATGCCGGTCATGGATGGATTTGAAGCGACTCGCCGCATTCGATCTTCAGAAAGACATAAAAACGCGATCATTCTTGCAGTCACAGCTTGCGTCAGTGACAAAGATCGTAAAAAATGTGCTGCGGTAGGCATGAATGGTTTTATTACCAAACCACTGGAAATGAACAGGCTCAATCAAGTTCTCAGAGAAGTTACCAATGGTCTGCACTGAAGATAAGACCGCAGTTCTTATCTTTTCAAACAGCCTTTTAGACCGCCCGGCGAACCTGTCTCTTTCCCACTAAAATAAAACATCTCTCTGCAACTGATCCGATTTTCAGTAAAGCACCGGCGGTGCGCTTAAAATCTTAGATAGTGTCATATTTCCAAGGGCCCGTAATGGCAATGGTAATTCCGGGTCGCTGGATATTGACAAAAAGTGTGGGATGGTTGGGTGCAAAAGTGACTCCGCAAAGTTCTGAATTTCCAACATAACTTGATCTTGCAAGCGTGTAAATTTTTCCTGTAGGTGTGATCCCCCGCAGGTATTGCTCCTTCGCGCCGTCTTCACTCAGCACAATGTCGCCCCAGGGAGCCACCGTCAGGTTGTCACCGTATTCCAGAAGTTGACTGTTGTTGGGTTCCAGATAAAGCATGACCCTGCCGGGCTGATTCAGCTCTTTCTTTGTTCCTTCATGGGGGCTTGGTTCGTAGATGAAGATCTGACCCGATTTGGCAATACCTCCGCTGGTACAGGCAAAATAGATGCGATTGTTTCCGTACCACATCCCCTCACCACGAGCAAAAATCGCAGCACCTGCTGTGTAGGCATTTTCGCGTAATTTGTCACACGGATTCTCGGTGTCCTCCAGGTCCATCCATTCAACTTCCATGGATTGTTCGACAGGAAACCGTGGCTGCCCCTTGTCCGGCCAATTCCTTGTATCACAACTTGCCTGTCCTTTGATCACCATCGCTTGGAGTTTTCCCCCTGCTTTCAGGTTCTCAGGTTCATTGGGAATAAATCGCGTGATCAAGCCATCCTCACGGTCTTCTGTCTGGTAAACGATTCCAGAGGCGGGATCTACCGCTACAGCTTCGTGATTGAACCGTCCCATGTCCTTCAGAGGTACAGGATCGACAAGGCCGATCTTGCCCGTCGCCGGCACTTCGAAATTGTAGCCATGGTCGAATTCCCGATGTTCATCGGATTTGGCGACTGTTTCTTCGCAAGTGATCCATGTGCCCCATGGGGTGGGACCCCCTGCGCAATTGCGCTCGGTACCGGCGAGGCTCAGGAATTGCTTTTCTACACGTCGTGTTTTTGGATCGTAGACAATATTAGTCGTTCCTCCTAATTGTGGACGTGTACCATGACCTCGATCGTACAGCTTCTTTGGGTCCAGTTTACCAAGGTTTTCATTCAGGATGCCATAAGGTCCTTCGAAGGTCTGATTGTCTGAGAGTTCATGATTCCGCACTAGAATGACCTTTCCGTTTTTACCGGCGAAAGCAGCCATACCGTCCGGATCTCCCGGGGTCTTCAGTCCATCCGACATGGTATCGCCTGTGACGGAGAGCACTTCGTATGAGAAGCCCGCAGGTAAATCCAGAAGTCTTTTGGGATCTGCCAGCAAATCACCGTATTTCGTTTCCTCGCTTTGGTAAGGTTGAGTGACGGTGGGTGCTTTTCGGATCTCCTGCTCGCTGGCATGCAGCCTCAGATGCCGTTGGAGCCCAAGAAATCCAGCGGCGGTCATGCTTGCGGATTGAAAAAATTGTCGACGTGTACCGATCATGTATCGCCAATGTAATCAGCATCCTTAATTTGTCACGCGACAAAACGGTGACATTTTCAAAAAAGTTTTTTTCAGCACCAGATGCTATCCGTTCGCACAGGTAAGCACCTTGGTTCACAAGACGCATCCTTCTTCTTAATCCAAGCTTGTGAAAGCATGCAAATCCCTTTATTTTGAAACCCAGTTGTTTTCTCGGTTCTCTTAAATTCCTATGCCCAAAGATGCGCGCATTCCCTTGATTGAAATCCTTGAAATCGCAGCGGGTGAGGGTTTGCCGCAGGAGCTGATTGCTGGTGAAAATGTAAGGGATGTTTCCATCTACCACGATCTCATCGATCACGGGTATCTCATGGGAACTGTTCTCAGCGATGGACGCAGGCCGTATTACGTAGAGAGTTGTCATATCACAGCCAAGGGACTTGAATACCTGATGCAACTCAAAAAAGAGGTTCGGCGGCAACCTATTTCCTGGGCTGGTTATCTCAAGCCTTCTTTGGTTGGTTTCATGGTGGGTATCATCGTTGGAATCTCTTTGATGGTCCTTTGGATTCGAGTGAACGGACTGCCTGCCTGGCTTAACCAGCAATAGTAAGGGAACATCAAAGAAATTGAAAATGGATCCAGCCTTGTCCCAGTTTCAAACAAACCATGAGCTTCTTTGAGGTGACCTTGACCACATACCTTTTTGAATACTTCCAATGTTTTTGCTCGAAATAACCGTCAATTCCTTACACGGTGAATCGTCCTCAGAACGCCATGCCACATACAAAAATACACTCTTATTTTCACAGCATATTTCTGAGCCTGGCCTGTCTGTTGCCTGCAGGCTCTGCGCTCATGGGTGATTCAACTCCCGCCCTGACAGCCGACCCCAAGCGTTTTCTTAGCGAGGTTACGGCAGAATTATCAAAGCAATGGCCCGACAACCGCACGGTGCGCATCGTTTGTCACGGTCACAGTGTGCCTGCTGGTTTTTTCAAGACGCCGAAAGTCGATACGTTCAATGCGTATCCGCATCTTCTGCATCTTGGTTTGAAAAAACGTTATCCACATGCAGTCATCAATGTGATCGTCACTGCCATAGGGGGTGAAAACTCAGTGCGGGGGGCAGAACGATTTGAAGCGGAAGTGCTCACACATCGTCCCGATATTCTTTTGATCGACTATGCCTTGAATGACCGCGGAGTCGGACTTGAAAAAGCAAGAGCCGCCTGGGTTTCAATGATTCAGCAAGCGCAGACCCGGAATATCAGAGTGATCCTTCTGACACCTACCGGTGATCATCGAGCAGATTTGAATGATCCGGATGATCCCTTGAACCAGCATGCGGCACAGATTCGGGATTTGGCTAAGGAATATCAGGTAGGACTCGTCGACAGTCTGCAATTGTTCAAGGACTACATCAATGCGGGGCAACCATTGGATGACCTCATGTCACAGGTCAACCATCCAAATCGTAAGGGTCACGACATCGTGACCAGAGCCTTGCTTGATTGGTTCTTGATGGTTGATTGAGAACACGGCGTATCTGCATCCTCCATTTTTAGATTGCATTGGGGACGTGATCGACTCTTTCATCTTCCCATGCTCAATCATCTTTCGACGATGCGGTTGATTTGTGCCCTGGTGGTGTATTTGACCGCCATGAGGAGCCTATCTGAACCTGCAAAACCTACGAATACGGATCGGCCCAATTATTTGATCTTTATTGCCGATGATCACGGCATGGGAGATTTGGGTTGTTATGGCAATCCGGCCATTCGCACTCCAAACATCGATCAGCTTGCCACAGAAGGGATGCGATTTGATCGGGCCTTTCTCACGATTTCCAGTTGCAGCCCGAGTCGATGCAGCATTCTGACCGGACGTTATCCGCACAACACAGGTGCAGAAGATTTACACATGCCCCTGCCAGCGGATCAGAGATCTGTGGCCAGTTACCTCACACCGGCTGGATACGAGTGTGTCTCTGTTGGAAAATGGCATCTGGGGAAGGACGAGAAACGGCACTGGGACAAAGTCGTCCAGTGTCCGGCGGATGCGATGGCGGATCGCTGTGTGAAGGTCATACGGGAACGGGATCAGGAAAAACCTTTCTTTTACTGGTTTGCTTCGATTGATCCGCACCGGGGCTATCAGGAGGGAACCATTCAGGAACCGCATGATCCAAACAAAGTGGTCGTACCAACCTACCTTCCGGATCATCCGAAAATCCGCAAGGAAATCGCGCTTTATTACGATGAAATTGCGCGCTTTGATCAGCAGATCGGTCGTATCCGTGCTGCGCTGGAAAAGCAGGGGGCATGGGATAATACGTTGGTCATTTACATGAGTGACAACGGGATGCCATTCCCGAGGGCCAAAACCACTTTATACGATAGTGGAATTCGCACTCCGTTCATCGCGCGCTTGCCAGGCAAGGTTCCTGCCCGCTCTCAGAGTCAGTCACTTATCAGTGCCGTGGATCTGATCCCAACTGTTCTGGATCTGGCAGGCATCGAGCAAACGACCATGCAGGGACGCAGCTTTGTGGATGTGTTGAAAAATCCAGCAACCCGGCATCGTGACCATGTGTTTGCAGAAGCCAACTGGCATGATTTTGAGCATTTCAGTCGAGCCGTACGTAGCGATCGATTTAAACTGATCCGTCACTATTACTGGGATACGCCCTTGTGGAATTCAGTAGACTCCATCAACAGCATCACTTGGCAAGGCATGTTGGAGGCTCGAGACAAGAAGGCATTGACGCCATCACAATCCTTTCTCTTCGAACCTGTCAGGCCATATGAGGAATTTTTTGTGACGGACACTGATGCAGATGAGTTAGTCAATCAAATCGAAGTGAAGGAATGGCAATCAGAAATCAACCGTTTGCGTGCTGCTCTGGATGAATGGAGGATCGACACTCAGGATCATTTACCGGAAACAAGGCGATTGGATGGGTGGACTCGTGATGGATTACCCTTACCGCACAACCAGCCCTGGTATGATCGTTACATCAAACAGGGTCGAAAAAATTCCTTCGAGAAATTTTAGGAATCAAGCAGCTGATGGATCTATCAGCGTATTGAATGCGGCTTGGATGAATGACCCTTTAAAGCTTGTATGGTTCGGCAAAAATATTTATTTTTTTCACTTATCCAAAAAACAGTTATGGAAAAGACACGATATTTCCAATCTCGCCTCTTAAGGTCCGCTTTCACTCTCATTGAGTTATTAGTTGTCATCGCGATTATTGCCATTCTGGCTGGCATGCTGCTGCCTGCTCTGTCTCGTGCCAAAGAGAAAGGTAAACAAACCAAATGCCTCAGCAACATGCGCAATGTCGGTCTTTCGCTGCAGATGTATCTGGTGGATTTCAACAAATATCCGGGCCACTACTATGTTCCCAATGGCGAAATTGTGTATCCACCCAGATTACTTCCGGGTCTCTCCAGTAATCTT
>JBDQII010000277.1:0-6922 GCA_040264395.1 Verrucomicrobiota bacterium | reverse complement strand
TCTGAAATGGATGCTATAGCCGGTAAATACTTACGTGAATTAAGAGAAGCTGGCGCTGAAGACAATACCATCGTGTTTTACTTCGGTGATCATGGATCAGGGATGCCACGCAGTAAGCGTTGGCCTTATAATTCGGGGTTGCGCGTGCCCTTGATCGTGCACGTCCCCGAAAAATACAAACACCTGGCTCCCTCCGATTATCAAGCAGGCGGTGATACGGGGCGATTGGTTGGATTCATTGATATGGCTCCAACCTTGTTGAGCATCGTGGGGATGACCCCGCCTGAGCACATGCAAGGCAATGCATTCATGGGCAGATACGAAGCGAACCCTGTTGAGTATCAATTTGGATTTCGTGGACGTATGGATGAGCGATACGATCTCGTGCGCTCTGTGAGAGACAAGCGTTACATTTATGTTCGTAACTACATGCCTCACCGGATCTATGGTCAGTATATTCAATACATGTTTCAGACTCCGACGACTCGCGTATGGAAGCAAATGTATGACGAAGGCAAGCTTAAAGCGCCTCAAACATATTTCTGGGAACAAAAGCCCGCAGAAGAATTATATGATTTGGATTACGACCCCGATGAAGTCAAGAATCTGGTCGAATCTCCGTCGCATCGAGCGGTTCTCAAACGATTCCGGAAAGTTCATCAGCACTGGGTGCTTGAAACGCGCGATCTAGGTTTTCTTCCTGAAGGTGAAATCCACGCAAGAGGGGGTGATAAGACACCATACGAAATGGGACAGGACAGGGCTCACTACAATCTGGAGGCCATTTTTGAAACTGCTCAAATGGCGGCTGGTCGTGATGAGGTTTCGATACCCGGTTTGTTGGATGCTCTCAAATCAGATGACAGCGCCATTCGATATTGGGGAGCACTTGGTTTCTTGATCCGAGGTGAATCTGCAGTGCAACAAAACAAATCACCACTGCTGCAGGCATTGAAAGATGAATCACCTTACGTGCGCGCGGTTGCAGGAGAAGCCCTGGGGCGTTTTACTGAGGGGCATCTGGATCATGTTCTGGAAACGTTGGTAGGTGCCTCCAATATGGCTGAAGATGGGGTATTCTCGGCAATGTATAGCCTCAATGCACTCCAAATGCTTGGCGGAAAAGCTGTCTCTGTGCGTGATCAGATCAAAGCATTGCCACGCAAGAGTAACAAGCAATTGGGGCGAATCGGTGGTTACGTGCCGCGGCTTCTGGAGAAACTGAATGAGGATTTAAGTCACTAGATTTTGTAACGACCTTTGAAATGCACAACAGTTCCCCACTTCCAGCCTTGGAGGAGTTTTTTGAATCAGACAAAACATGGACCTGACCAATGGAACATAACGATGCTCATTTGAATCGGCACCTGCCAAAGGTAGGGGTTGTTGGTGTTGGTCTTCTCGGGAAAGCTATTGCCGAGCGTCTTATTGATCAGGGATATTCCGTTGCTGGCCATGATCCGGTTGCCTGTCATGCAACAGAACTTCAATTCTGTGATTCACTCACCGAATTGGTCCAGAAAGTTGAGATTGTTCTCCTTTGTTTACCCGATAGTGGCATCGCCGCACAAGTGATTGAAGACGGATATGATTTGTTTCTTGATCATCAAGTGGTGATTGATACGACTACGGGTAGTCCCGATGAAATGATAGCAATGGGCCATAAACTGGCCCGGCGTAATGTACCTTATCTGGAGGCTAATGTTGCGGGTTCCAGTCAGCAAATGCTGGAAGGTAAGGCGACGCTTTTTGTTGGAGGTGACGCCAGTTTTGTCGAGTTGAATGGCAGTCTTTTTGACGCGATTTCCACGCAATGGTTTCACCTAGGATCTCTTGGAACCGGTTCGAGGTTCAAGTTAGTACATAACATGGTGCTGGGATTGAATCGCCTTGTGCTTGCCGAGGGCTTGGAGTTTGCAAGGTCCCTGGGGATGGATGGCGTCAGGACGCTAGACATATTAAAACGCACGCCCGCGCATTCAAATGTCATGGAGAGCAAGGGGGATCGCATGGTCTGCCGGAATTTTGAAAACCCTCAGGCGCGATTGTCACAACACCTCAAGGATGTTTGTCTGATGATCGATCAGGCACAGGCCTCCGGTGGCAATATCCCTCTAACCATGCTGCATCAGCAATTATTGGAGCGAGCCGAGGAGCTTGGTTTTGGAGCTTGTGATAACAGCGCCATCATTGAAGGGTTGAAACCTAACTTATCCAAAAATGAACTGCCATGAATGGATTACCACTCGCTGACCTATTTGTTCTCTTTCTTTATCTGGCTGGGATTACCTGGCTGGGGGTGAGGATGGGGAGAGGAATCCAAAAACAATCTGATTTTTTCATGCCTCGGCGATTTGGTAAAAGCATGATGATGATGCATGCTTTTGGTACCGGAACCGCATCCGATCAGGCTGTGGTCGTCGCCTCGGGCACATTTCGTCACGGATTGTCAGGGATCTGGTATCAATGGCTCTGGTTGTTCAATACGCCGTTCTATTGGTTGATTGCTCCCATCTTCAGACGGTTGCGTGCGACGACGACTGCGGATGTCTATGCACTCAGGTTTGGTTCCAGTGTGGCCGTGTTGTTTTCGATAGTTGGGATCATCGGATTGGCTGTTAAAATTGGTTTATTGTTGAAGGGGGCAGGGGCCTTGGTCGAGTCTGGGACGCAAGGAATGGTGAGTGCTTCATTTGCTGTGCCGGTGGTTGCTGTTTTGTTCGTTGCCTATGGAATGATAGGGGGATTGGGAGCGGCGATTGTCACCGATTACATCCAGGGGGTTTTGACCGTTCTCTTTTCAGTCATGCTATTGCCGTGGACACTTTCGGCGGTAGGCGGTCTTTCCGGGGTGCGGGAGACTTTGAACGATCCTTCGATGCTTTCCGTGGTGGCACCCGAAGGAGTCACCCCATTCTTCATCGCTACTTTTGCGGTGTTGTCATTAGTAGGTATTGTAGCGCAGCCATTCATCATGGGGGTTTGTGGTGCTGGGCGGACTGAAATGGATGGCCGCTTTGGCTTCGTAGCTGGCAATTTGA
The DNA here is from genome assembly GCA_040264395.1 of Verrucomicrobiota bacterium. Classification (GTDB taxonomy): domain Bacteria; phylum Verrucomicrobiota; class Verrucomicrobiia; order Limisphaerales; family AAA164-E04; genus AAA164-E04. Next base: position 3,881 of record JBDQII010000277.1, on the reverse strand, counting down.
TCAAACGTATCTGTACAGCTGCATGGGCAGTGACAGGTATTGCAGCTCTGGCCTGGTACATGCAAAAAGGAGCTGATTTGACTTCCATTGATCCGGACCAGGTATACGGACAGATGGCTGCCGAATTTTTACCAAGCGCTTTTCCGGGACTTCTGGGGCTTTTTCTTGCCTCGATTCTGGCAGGAGTGATGAGTTCCTGTGATTCAATGATGATTTCCGCTGCCGGACTGTTTACAGAGAATCTCTACAAACCACTTGTTAAAAACCGTTCTTCTGATCACTACCTGCTGATTGGGAGATGTATTTCCATATTGATCGTTTTGAGCGGTGTGTTTGTTGCCTTCTGGATGAGTGACGTCGTTAAAGGGCTCAAATTCTGGCTTAAGATTGCTCCCATGCTGGGCATAGCTTTCTGGATTGGCTTGTTTTGGAAGCGATATAATGCCGTTGGTGCCTGGATGAGTACTGCTTCGGGATTTACTGTATGGTGGCTGACCCTGCAGCCGGGCGTGGTGCATTGGATTCAATCCCTGCCATTTGCAAAGTCTTTGGGGATGATTGAAAATGCTTCTGATAAACCGATCCTTCATGAACCCTGGCAAATCGTGATTTACTTAATGGCGGCTGCCTTTGCTGGAATCATTGCAAGTCTATTGACCAAAAGCCCCAATACGGCAAAGGTAAACCAATTTCATCAACTCATTCGGACGCCAGTGCAACCCGGTGAAGTTATTACAACAAGTTGTCAATTGCCTGCTGGAGTTCAACCTGTTCAAAGAGCCACATGGTTCACGGGTAGTAATTTTGAAGTTCCTGTACCTTCCAAAACCTCCGTTATCGGCTTTTTTGTCTCTTGCGCTGCAGTGGGCGCAATGATTGGCGGATTTATCTGGTTGATGTGGGTCTAGGCAAGCGAATCAATCATTGATTCAACAAAGGGTAAGGGTGCGCTAAGACAACACGAAAGCCTACGTTTCCATATTCCAGATTGATGCCAAACCAGTGCCTCTCTGCAGCTCGTCCATTTTTTGGGCGATCACTCCATGCGCCGCCTCGCAAAACATGATCCTTTCCGAGGGCGCTGACGTAGTTCGTGACTTGTCCGCCGGGATAAAAAACATGCCAGCCTAAACACCATTCGTAAACACTACCATGCAATCCATGCAATCCCCATGGGTTTGGGAGTTTTTCATCCACTGGATGTGTTCTGCCCTCCGAATTGTCCAAATGCCAGGCGTAGTCGTCAAAAAGTTCAAAATCAGAATCATTCCCGAAGGAATAGCGAGTGGTCGTGCCCGCGCGGCACGCATACTCCCATTCGGCCTCGGTAGGAAGACGGTAAATGAAATCCTCAGGTAATCGTCCAGCCTCGGCTTCACGCTGGGTCAAACGCTCGCAATAAAGCATCGCCATATCCCAGCTGGTGTTTTCAACGGGATAGTCGAGTCCCAGCTTGAAGCGGGATGGGTTTTCTTCAAATAATTCAAGATATTCGCCTTGAGTCACTTCATATCTTCCCATCCAGAACCCTCTTGTGAGGGTAACATTGGTTAACGGGTTTTCATCGGTGTCTCGGTTTTGCTCATTGAGAGGACTTCCCATTGTAAAAGTTCCGGGAGGAATCCACGCAAACTTGTTTTTGTCGGGAATTTCGATGACCTGTCTGGCACGATAAAACCTCAAGGAGGAGCCCGCTCCTTCAAAATCCAAGGTCAAACTTGAATGGCCAGAAAAGTTTATTTTGGAAAGTGTTGTCCACCGAGCTGTCTTACCAAGTTCAGATGTTGTTTCCAGAAGGTAGGTGTGTCCTGCAGGACCCGATAAAACGAGCCCCGGAACTGCTTCTCCTTCAGCAAGAAAATTTTTGAATGCTGGCAATAAAATGGCCTGCAAGATGTTTCCTACTGGGCGGACATCGTACATTTGTACGTCCATTTTTAATTCTGTTTGCCCCCATAATGAATGGATTGCCGTACACAAACAAAATGTCGCGCAGGCAAACACAGATCTGGCGCCAGAAAAAAATGGATTCATGACGGGAGAATTAGAGGTAGAGCATAGGCTTGTCAAGGTAAGCTTGACTCTTCATTGGGATTGATGTTCTTTCACTCGTGTGATATCCATTTTCCACGTGGTAAAGCAAGTAGTCACAGAAACACGATGATGCATAACATAACCGTCTTTTCATGAATAACTCCATACCGACTGCAAGGGATAAAGTGCTTTTTACACCCGGCCCCTTGACCACAAGTCTTAGCGTTAAACAAGCCATGCTGCGAGATGCTGGATCCTGGCATTTCGAATTCAATGCCAAGGTGAAAGAAATACGCCAACGCATATTGAAGCTGGCTGGAGTGACATCCGAGAAGGGCTATGAATGTATCTTGCTGCAGGGAAGCGGCACTTTTGGTGTTGAATCGGTTTTCTCCACTTCCGTGCCTGAGGGGGGCAAAGTCCTGGTGTTATCCAATGGGGCTTATGGTGAACGAATGGTGGCGATGCTGAAGTGTCTTCGCATTGAGAATACCGTTTATCGAACAGGTGAAAATGAACCTCCCGATCCAGCTCATGTGGCCTCACTCCTGGAGAAGGACACCGATATCACGCATGTCGCTGTTGTGCATTGTGAAACCACGACAGGGATCGTGAATCCCATAGCATCTATTGGTAAAACGGTGAAAGCGGCTCAGCGTCATTACATCGTGGATGCCATGAGCAGTCTGGGAGGCATGCCGATTGATTTTGAGGATGCCTGCATCGATTTCCTTGTTTCATCCGCCAACAAATGTATCGAAGGGGTGCCAGGTTTTTCCTTTGTCATTGCCAAGCGTGACCCCTTGTTTGCCAATGAATCCACAACCCGTTCTCTAAGCCTTGATCTTGCTGCGCAATTACGTGGATTTGAAAAAAATGGTCAATTCAGATATTCCCCTCCAACGCATTCTTTACTGGCATTCGAGCAAGCTTTGAATGAGCTTGATGCCGAAGGCGGTGTTGAGGGTCGGGCCGCTCGCTACAAGCGAAACCATGAAGTCCTGATGAGTGGCATGAAATCTCTAGGTTTTAAATCTTATCTGGATGCCAAAGTACAAAGCTATTTGATCACTAGCTTTCATTTTCCCGAAGACTCGAAATTCACCTTTGATGTTTTCTATCGAAAATTGAGTGACCGAGGGATGATTATATATCCTGGAAAAATAAGTCAAGTGGACCTCTTTCGCATTGGGTCTATTGGCCGTATTTTTGAATCTGATGTGTTGGCACTCGTTGCTTCCATTAAAGGTGCCTTGGAAGACATGAACGTATCCATGAAATAGCCTTCTTATGTTTGCATCCTGCCGTAATAAACAGTTACCAGAACAAATGATGATTCACGTTTGTTTTTTTGTCTTCCGTGCTTTGTGTTTAGGGCTTGCTTTTGCACTTCAATCGGCATGTCTGGAGGCTGAGGTAACTCCTTTCCCTAATGCTCATGCGCACAACGACTATCACCATCCCAGACCTTTGCTTGATGCACTGGATGCTGGCTTTTGTAGCGTGGAAGCGGATGTGTTCGTCGTGGGAACTCAACTTTTGGTTGCGCATGATCGGGTAGATTTAAAGCCCGGAAACACCCTCAAAGACCTTTACTTGGAGCCATTGCTCAAGAGGCATAAGATGCATTCAGGTGCAATATATCCAGAGGGTCCTGCATTCTACCTGATGATAGATTTTAAATCGGAAGCAGAATCCACCTATGCTGCCCTGAGAGACCTCCTCAGTGATTATCGTGAAATGTTAACGGAATATGGAAGTAAAGGCTTGCAGCACCGATCAGTGACGGTCGTCATATCTGGTAATCGGCCGACCGAAACATTGGCCAGAGAAAAATTGAGATACGC
>JBDQII010000276.1:0-6926 GCA_040264395.1 Verrucomicrobiota bacterium | reverse complement strand
TTGTAAGTGTGACTGCCAATTCCTTGAATGGCTTGATTGTTAAATTTAGCGAAGAAATTGATGCCGCAACTGGTGCAGTAAAAGGTAACTTCAGCTTGTCTGATGGTGTAACTATCAGCTCGGCGAGTGCAGCCGGACAGTCTGTTCTGCTCAAGACAGGATCGCTGACCTCTGATGCGACCTACACTTTGACGGTGGGTGGTGTCAAGGACCTTTATGGTAACGCCGTTCCTGCGGGCACTACCAAATCCTTCGTGGTCAGTGTCGTTACCTATACCGACATCATACTTGCGGACGAGCCAATTGCCTTTTATAGGTTTGAAGAAACTGGCGGCATGGTCGCTGAGAACTTTGGCACGCTAGGATCCGATGCAGATGGTTTATGGATGTCCGGTGTTGGTCCAGACGATTCTATCGAATGGGAAGTCAGTAATGAAGAAGGCCCGAATCCTGGCGAAGGTTTCTTGGGATTCGGTGACAATAATCTGGCTGCTTCCTTCAATGGCGACCTGGATCTGCTGTGGATTGAAACACAGGGACAGTGGCTTAGTAATCTCGATTCGTTCACATTGGAATATTGGGTGAAACCCACCAATCGAGAGGGTAATGGCTGGAGCCGTGTTGGTATTGTCGGACAGAATGATGCTGTTGAATACGGGTTCATCAATGGTACTACCATTCAAATTTGGACTCCTGGTGGCGGAGCTTTGAATACCACTTATGAATTCCCTGATGACGAATGGCACCACATTGCAACTATTGCCGATGGATCTCAGATCCATAACTATTTTGATGGTGAGCTGATCAATAGTGCCGGCAGCGCTACTTCCGATTATGGAGCTGCAAATTTCACCGTTCGAATTGGTGGCGGTGGTGTTTATGATGGGAGCGGTAATCACTTCGAAGGGGGATTGGATGAGGTAGCAATCTTCGACCGGGCCATCCCTGCAGAGCGTGTGAAAGAACATTTCACTGCTGGACGCGAAGGTGGAAGCAAGGCTGCTCCCGCGGTTGACCCGACCATATCCATTACCAGTGCGGATGATGGAAGTATCACGATTGAATTCGAAGGAGTACTGCAATCCGCTGATACCGTCAACGGTGCCTACAGTGAGGTTGCTGGTGCTGCCAGTCCGTTTACTGTGACTGCTGATTCACCACAGAAATTCTATCGATCATCCCAATAGGGATTTTGTTCAGTTACTGAATCGCAAATGAAAAGGCCGGGTGTTTCACCCGGCCTTTTTTTTGGGGTTAAAGCTTTGGAAACGGGACAAGCGACAGAAGAACTTCAATATTTTCCAACGCTTTTCTTGTTGGATTGAGCTGACCAACCTTCATACTGGTCTGCAGATAACTAGAAATCATTGAAGAATAGATCATATGGCGACATTGGTATTTGATATCGAAACATCGGGACTTCCGGTGGAATCCTTTGATGAAACCCAACAGGAGTATTTATTTCGGGAACTGCAAAGAATTGAGGATGAAGAGGCTTGTGAAAAGCGACGTGAGGAATTGACCCGCATGATGAGTCTGTGGCCATTGACGTCTCAATGCGTTTGTATTGCCATGATCAATGCCGAATCAGAAAAAGGGCAGGTTCTTTATCTGGCGGACGATTTTGATGTGGATGAAGTGGGGCAAGAGGGTGTGAAGTTCTTGCCTTTTCCTGATGAACATGAGCTGTTGACAGAGTTCTGGAAAGTCGTGCCCAAGTTTGATCGTATTGTCAGTTTCAATGGTCGTGGTTTTGATGTGCCCTTCGTTTATCTGAGATCTGCAGTGCTGAATGTCCCTATTTCACGTAAGGACTGGTTAGGTTACCGATTTCAAACGACACCTCATTGTGATCTGATGGAGCAACTGAGCTTTTACAATGTCAGTGGACGTGACGGAGCAGCGAGGAAGTTCAATCTGGATTTTTATTGTAAAGCGTTTGGGATTGAATCCCCAAAGGGTCAGGGGATTTCAGGAATGGACGTTGGCCAGTTGATGGAGGAGGGGCGTTATCGTGAAATTGCAGATTATTGTCTGCGCGATGTGTATGCAACCAATCGCCTTTATCAAATATGGAAAGAACGTCTTGAAGGAATCAAATAATTGGCCTCGAGGCAGGGTAGTACATTCATATATTATTATAAATAACCTCAAGATTGTTTCAGAAGAGTGCAGGAGGCTTTTTTTATCCTGAAAGTGGTTTCATCATCATGAATCGAAAACACCGATGGTTGCTGGTCAGTGTGTATCTTCCTCTGGTTCTTCTTGTGGGGTTGATAGGCTGGGTATTGTTTCAGCAGCAAGAACCATCTCTGGGTGGTGAACCTCTGTCACGTCACCTGCTTAAACTTCAAGATGGTCACTCTGATATACGTGCCTCTAGCCTTGAATATGTGAGAGCTCACTCTGCTGAGTTCGGACCTTATTGCTTGAGGATCCTCTCAAGGCAATCCAACGTCATCCAAACTTGGTTCGAAAGCCTCCAAGGTGCACTTGCTCCCACTCGCATAGGTAGAAAACTTGGGGTGAAAAATCCGAGGATTAATTTGCGTATCAGAGCGATGTCGGCCCTTGCACTGGGTGTTTTGGATGTCCCTTTAGAGAAAAAGATCCAAGCACTCAAGGTCGGTCTTTACGATAATGATCGTCAAACGAGGATGGAATCTGTCAAATCTCTCGCGGCCTTAGGAGCGCGTTCCCTGCAAATATTGGAGCCTGCACTTATGGATAAAAGAGGTGGTGTTCGCAATGCTTCGCTCTATGGAGTCTATCTCCTGGGACCAGAAGCAAGCCCTGCTCTGGAATCGTTGAAAAATTTGTTGATCAACGAGGATCTCAGCTTGGACCCATTGATTTTTGAGGTGTTCCAGCGCGTGGGGCCAGAAGCAGCTGAGGTCTTGGGTAACGCATTGAAAACAACCAATGTCGTCAAGAGGTTTCGTTTGCTCAAAGCCATTGTACCGCTTGGGAATTCTATTTATCCATATCGCGATCATTTCATTGCTGGTTTAAAACATCCCAGCTCCAAAATCAGATCTGAATCGGCTCGGGCCTTGATGGCAGGAGGTCAAGTGCACGCAGGGGTGGCTGCGCTTTTGTTTCCCCTGCTCAAGGACGAAGAAGCCGAGGTCAGATTGAGCGTTGTGCAATTGTTGAATCAACGTGTCCCTTTCACGGAACCTGCCATTCGTGATCTTCTTTTGTTGTTGGAAGATGATGAGAAGGAAATTCGGCGGATAGCAGGGTTCATGTTAGAACGTCTCACTCCGAAGGCCCCTGCGTCTAAAGAAGCATTATTGGAGGCCTTAAAGTCAGAGAATATTTTCGTAAGGGAAGTGGCCGCAAAGGCTCTTGCGAATGAATGAGCTATCCAATGCTTATCTGCTTGCTTGAGAAACAGACTCAAGGTGACGCTGAATCTGTTCCATGTAAGGATTCGGGCCATCCGGGTAGGGTGTGTTCAATAAGCGAAAGACGTTTTGATAGTCCTTCACCAGCTTTGGAATGACATATTCATTAAAAAAACTTGGAGTCAACCGCATCAGGTCCTGAGGTGACTTCGGGATTTCAATCGGCACACCTGCTGTTCGACCCTGCTTTAGAGCTTCTATCATCTCTCGATGCAAAAGAGGTAGTTTGGTGATGTAATCAGGGGATGCCATTTGACCCAACAAGTCGGCTGTTCCTACCATGCATCCCACCAATTCATGAACTGAAGTCGTAAACAGGACAGGAGTGATATTTCTGCTGAAATCTGTATTTTGGATCATGGATTTTACAGCAGATCTGGCTTCTTGAGCGAAACTGTTTTGAAGCATCCACTGATTTGCAAAAGCCTGACTTCTTTCGACATGCTCGAAGGCATACTTGGCTCCGGTTCCATTCAAGTCACCCTTGTTCTTGAGATATCCTGTGTCGTGGAACAAAATGGCGATGAATCCCAATTCTGCAATCTCTAAAGGTAGGGGACCGTAGTCCGGCGATTGCAGATTTCTTAAAACCAGTTCTGTGTAACAAACGGTGGCTCTTAATGTGTGATCCAAATCGTGATATGGCGCATCGATAGCTTCAAATTCCGGGTGATTACCGGCAAAAGCTGATTCCAGTGACGTCCAAGCATCACCGGCTTTGCCCATCTCATTGACCTTAAAGGCTCGACACCACAATGCCCTTACTTTATCTCGGGCATCGTACAAACCTTCATTGCTTTCGTTAAGTATTTGCATCCTATCAAAGTAAATAATTCCTTCACGTTTAATTCATCGGGCAGGACACCAATGGTTCCGACGATTCTTGTTAATTTGGTAATAGAATTAAATTTGATAAATTATCATACAGCACAGAGGGTGCCAAATCAATGCGACAATGAGGTTCCTCATGCTGCGGTCATCACTTCCTGTAAAAATTGGTTCGTAGAAAGGACGCTATCCAACGCCTTGATGCTTTGAATGCACCATGGCGTTACTTGACAGCGGTGCGTCTGCCGATTGAAATTTTTAGGCCTACTCCGTCTTTGAATCAACGGGCCACTTTCATAACCAGTCTCCCTGTTTGTATTCCTTTTCAAATTTGCCGCCATCATCTGTTTCGTTCCATCCGATGGAGTAAAGTCGGAATTGATCGGCTTGACTATGTTGGTAGCGCAGAGGTTCGAAAGCGATGGGATCGAGTTCAACTTCAGGTAAGAATTGTGTCACGAGTTGGGATAGGGATGCAGGATAGGTGGATTGACCCAGATAAAACTGTTCCAATGCAAGGGCTGTTCTTGCGAGACGAACTATTCCATCTGAGGCTAAGGGTAGGACCTCAGATTCAGTTGTCTTGCCAAACAGCAATGGCTCCACTTAGATGTGACCATGTCCAGATACTTTTTGAACCGTCTATGGTTGATGAGCTTCATGTTGCTTTTGTGGTGTTGCTTTTTCGTCAAAGCTGAAACCTTGGATCAGGTCAGAGCTGAAGCGGACAGCTGGCGCCAACAAAAGCGATTGATTGATCTTCACCAGCATATCAACTCAAATGAAGCTCATCTGGAGCGTGCCGTTCAAATAATGGATGAGGCAGGTGTTGGGCTAGGTGTCAATCTGAGTGGAGGGTATGTGACAAGTAAAGATGATTCTCCCTCAGCATTCGAAACGACCAAAGCACTGGCCGATCGCTTGGCTCCAGGCAGGTTTTTGCAATACATGAATCTGGATTACCGTCGATGGGACGATGAAGATTTTTCAGAGCAAGCGGTTCAACAGATCGAGGAAGGCCATCGGTTGGGAGCTGCAGGTTTAAAGGAATACAAACGTCTGGGCCTTTATCTAAGAGATGGTCAGGGCGAATTGATCAAGATTGACGATCCCAAGCTCGATCCGGTTTGGAAACGCTGTGGAGAATTGGGAATGCCCGTTTCCATTCATGTAGCGGATCCAGTTGCCTTCTGGCTTCCCTACAACAATAAAAATGAACGGTGGACCGAGTTGAAGGATCATAAAAACTGGTGGTTTGGTGATCCTGATATCTTTCCCCCTCATCAGGAGTTACTCGCTGCACTCGAAAGAGTCATAGAGCGACACTCGAAGACTACTTTTGTTTGTGTGCATTTTGCCAACAACCCGGAGGATTTGGACTGGGTGGAATCCCAGTTGGACGCGCATCCCAACATGATGGCAGATCTCGCCGCGCGCATTCCTGAGATTGGACGTATGGATCCAACTAAAGTGAGACAACTGTTCATGAAGCATCAAGATCGAATTCTATTTGCCACTGATTTTCAGGTATATGACCGATTGACATTAGGTTCAGGTGGGAGTGGTCCAGCTCCGACAAACAAGGACGCGCACTCCTTTTATAGCAAGCACTGGCGTTGGCTCGAAACGAATGATCGCGATTTCGACCACATGACTCCGATACAAGGGGATTGGACTATCAATGGTATTGGTTTGCCTGCAGAGGTGCTGCGAAAGATTTATTTCGATAATGCGCGCCAATTATTGGCCAAATCCCTGCCGTCTCGGACAGTGACGGCAAAATACATTTCAAAGGATTTTAAGATCACCGGAGATTTGAGTCATCCTGCCTGGCACAAGGCAGCACCGACTTATTTAGAACAGGACTCGAAAACTGGAAAAGTGTTGCCAGAATCTTCGACGGAAATTCGAGCCTTGTGGTCTGATCAATACCTTTACGTTGGATTTAAGGCATCCTTTGAGACATTGAACACGTTTCAACCACCAAATTTCACAGGCGAACGCATCGGCCTATGGGAAAAAGATGTGGTAGAAATGTTCATTGGCTCGGAACCGAAAAAGATTGGACGATACAAGGAATTCCAGGTGTCACCGACGGGTGAGAGCTTGGATTTGTCTTTGGAATTACCTAATCGCGACTTTGACTGGTCCAGTCAGTGGGCGACTGCTGTTAATGTCGATGAGGAAACACATATCTGGCGTTCTGAAATGAAGATTCCACTCGCTGCTATTGCAGATCAGGGGAACGATGCCACGCCCAACAAAGGTGATCGCTGGCCTGTTAATTTTTATCGAATGGATACCCCTCGAAAGGGATTCCTTGCTTGGAACCCCACATTGCATGGCTCATTCCATAAACCTGATCGGTTTGGTTGGATGAGGTTTCAGTAATAAAGCTTGAACCGAGTCAAGAGCTGGCCCTTAATGTCCTTGCCAGGGCCCATGGATTGTGGACTTACGAACCCCGCCAGGGCAGGAATGCAGCAACGGTAGTTTGCTCCGCATATGCTGTGGTAGCCCTGGTATTTTTTTCTCTCGATCTCCTCTTACCTTACTTGACGCTCCAGTTTTGTTGTTTCCATCAATTTCATTGGGGATCAGGTTCCCCAAAAAAGGTTTTCAGTAAATCTGATTTACAGCCTCTTGAAGATGCTTTTACATCCTGCTCATTAAACAAGCATTTTCCGC
>JBDQII010000275.1:0-6951 GCA_040264395.1 Verrucomicrobiota bacterium | reverse complement strand
TCTTTGAGCTTTGATCCGCGAAAAGACGTCTGGGGATTCAACATCAGTCGATCCATTTCAAGAAAAGTGGAAAGAGGACGTTGGACTGGGGCTAAACCTCATTTACACACCTTTCATGTCAGTCAAGCCGGGGACATCCGGGGACTCACGGGATTGAAACAGGGACTCGGTATCGAAATTTCCCCATACGCTCTGGCCCGAATGAGCCGCGCCGAGCAGGATACCGATATGACGGGTGATTTCGGCACTGATGCTCGATATCGAATCACACCCAAGCTAAGCGCCACTTTAAGCTACAATACGGATTTCGCAGAAACGGAAGTTGATCAACGGCAATTGAACTTTACGCGCTTCCCTCTCTTTTTCCCGGAGAGACGTGCCTTCTTCCTCGAGGACAGCGGAGTATTTGAATACGGAGGACTACCGGTGACAGGTCGAAGCACCGGTCTGGGAAAGCCTGTCATTCCTTTTTTCACAAGACGCATAGGGCGCGATAATAACGGAGAAACCGTTCCTTTGCTGATTGCCGCTAAAATGGCTGGAAGGGCAGGAAAATATAGCATGGGCTTCACCGACGCCGTTTTGGAAGATCACAACGGCTTGGGTGTTCAGAATGTTTTCGCCGGTCGTGTGGCCCGGGACGTATGGGAACAATCGAGTGTCGGGGTAATCACCACCATGGGGGATCCGAATTCAGCCAACGACAATTTCCTGGTCGGACCAGATTTCAGGTATCGCACATCGGAATTCTTGAATGGAAAGACATTTGAAGCAAATGTCTTTGCACTGAGCACCAACACAGATGGCCCCTCATCAGACTCTGGATTTTCCTACGGAACTTCCCTGGCTTATCCCAATGATCTGTTTCGAGCCAACGCACAGTTCATTGAGGTATCAGATGCATTTGATCCTGCCTTGGGGTTTGTCCAACGAAAAAATGTGAGAGGTTATTATACTTACGGAAGTTGGAACCCCCGCCCCACATCCGTTCCTTGGTTGAGGCAATACCACATTGCATATCGAACAGAACATTACACCGATCGATCCAACATACTTGAAACAGCCGAACATCGCATCACTCCCCTTTGGCTGGAATTTAATTCCGGAGACGAGATTTTTGTGAGCTACATCCGTGAGTTTGATGGCCCTGATAACGATTTTACTATCCTGAGAGATCTGACCATTCCGGCCGGGGATTATTGGTGGAACCAATATAGGATAGGCATTGATTTTGCCAGCCGCCGAAAAGTATCGGGAGAACTCAGCGCATCTTACGGTGATTTTTATTTTGGAGATCGCTGGCGCGTGGGAGCGGAGGCGACTTATTACCCATGGAAACGTTTAGGACTTAGCTTAGATTATGCCTACAACCACGTCAGCTTCCCCCTGGGAGTCGCCGATGCCCATATCGGCGCTGGCCGGGCGCTGATCAATTTTACAACGAATCTTGTATGGGCACACCTGGTTCAGTACGACAGCCTCTCGGAATCCGTGGGTTATAATAGTCGATTGATCTGGGAATACCGACCTGGTTCAAAATTGTTCGCCGTTTTCAACCAGAATTATCTGGCCGAAAATTTAGCGCTGACATTGCGTCAAACAGAGGTGACGTTGAAAGCAGGAGCGATTTTTCGATTCTGATCAGCGCATATGATCTTCTTCCATTCTCTGGGAACTGAGATTGGATCCTGGTTCGCCAGATAACACGAAAACAATTCAGGTACCTCTTTCATCCCTCCATCTGCGTAACAGCGATACCGAAAGGCCTCTCCTCCGCGCCAAAACGGAGCAAAGGTCAGAATCATCCCATGAAACACAAGTAAGGCAGGCAATATGCGGCTCAGGGAGAATGACGGCGACAATTCAAGATTCAGCCTCTTCAACAGGCATTTCGAGCACGTTCCACGGAAGCCCACAAGCATTGAGATCCGTCATGAATGGATCTGGATCCAATTGCTCCATGTTGAACACGCCAGGTTTTCGCCATTGCCCTGACAAAATCTGCTTTGCGCCAATCATGGCGGGCACTCCTGTCGTAAAGGAAACCGCTTGCGATTTGACTTCCTCATAGCATGCCTGATGATCGCAGACATTGTAGATGAAAACGCGCCGACGCTTATCGTCCTTGCTTCCGTCAATCAGGCAGCCGATACATGTTTTGCCTTTCGTTCGAGGCCCCAGTGAAGCTGGGTCAGGAAGCAAGGCTTTCAAAAACTGGAGAGGAACAATTTGCTGCCCTTGAAATTCCACTGGTTTGATGCCTGTCATTCCCACATTTTCGAGTACACGCAGATGTGTCAGGTAGGACTCGCCAAAGGTCATCCAGAACCGAATGCGCTTCAGCCCTTTCAAGTGCAGCGCAAGAGATTCTAATTCTTCGTGATACATCAAATAGGCTCGACGCACTCCTACCTCTGGAAAATCAAAATCGCGTTTAACCGACAATGGAGGCGTCTCCTTCCAGTCTCCTTCTTCCCAATAGCGTCCGACGGAAGTGACTTCCCGTATGTTGATCTCTGGATTGAAATTGGTGGCGAATGGATATCCATGATCGCCAGCATTACAATCCAGAATATCCACTTGTTCAATTTCATCGAAAAGATGCTTTTGAGCGTAAGCACAGAAGACATTGGTCACTCCGGGATCAAAGCCGGATCCAAGCAAAGCCATGCGTCCTGCTTTTTTAAATTTCTCCTGATAAGCCCATTGCCACTTATATTCAAATCGTGCTTCATCAGGTGGCTCATAATTAGCCGTGTCCAGATAATCTACGTCGGCCTCAAGGCATGCATCCATGATCGCAAGATCTTGGTAAGGCAATGCGACGTTGATGACAAGATCAGGGCGAAAGCGTTTGATCAAATTTACTGTCTGCCCGACTTCATCGGCATTGAGAGCAGCGGTCTGAATGGGGCAGTCTAATTCAGAGGCAATTTGGTCACATTTGGATTGCGTACGACTTGCCAGGCAAATATCACTGAAAACATCCGGTAGTTGAGCGCATTTATGCGCCACCACTCGCCCTACTCCACCAGCCCCGATGATCAAAACTCTACTCATGTCTCAGCTTTCATACAACGAAAGCCCCTTTCATATCAATGATCTTAAACAGGAATGCGATCATTCATTAAACCGGGCATTGTAAGCTGATTGACTATAAGCTAGTATGCAGGCAAGTGAGTGCTCTTACCAATCCAACAGGAACATGATTCGACTCAAGGATATAGCAAAAGCTGGAGGTGTGTCGGTGATGACAGTATCCAAAGTAATGAGGGATGCTCACGATATTTCCGCGGCTACCAAGGAACGCATACGTCGTTTGGCAGAAGAGATGGGCTATGTTCCAGACGTCACGGCCAGAGGGTTGCGTAATCGTAAAACCAGACTTCTTGGACTGGTCATTTCTGCTGCTACAAACCCCATTTATGCTCGCGTCATGATGGCCATTGAAGAACGAGCTTATCAAAGTGGCTACGATATCCTCTTTGCGCATTCATTGAATAATCCACAGCGGGAAGCAGCCTGCATCCGGAGATTTCTCTCACGTCGAGTCGATGGATTATTTATTTCGCCGGTATACCGACTTGAGGAAAATGCTCCCATTTATCAGGAGATCCTTAAACACAAAACTCCCTGCGTGATTCTGGGACACCGAGCTCCATTCTGCGAAAACTTTACCAACGTTGAGACCGACAGTCTTCAGGCATCCATGATGGCAACACAACACCTGATCGGACTTGGCCATCGTCGCATTGCTTTTTTCTCTGGCCCATTGGCTGCTCCCTGGGCCAAAGATCGATTGGAGGGATACCGCCTGGCATTACGGGAGGCCAGAATCCCCTGGGACGACCATTTGGTTTTTCAGGCAGGGGGAACGGTACAAGAAGGAGCCCAGACGGCGGCACAAATGCTGTCGGAACAAACAAACGCAACGGCATTGCAGGCAGTTAATGATCTGGTAGCCATAGGCGCGGCTGGCCATTTGATGGATCAAGGTGTCCGCATCCCAGAAGATATTTCTGTGGTTGGGTTTGGTAACATTCTGACCAGTGAACATTTCCGAGTCCCCCTCACCACCGTCCGACAGCCAAAGTTGAGGCAGGGTGAGGTTGCCATGGACCTGATGGAAGGATTGCTCCAAAACAAGGCTGTGGAATCAAAAGTGATTCCAGCGGAAATCCTCATAAGATCGAGCACGAACAAACTCGATTGTGAGGGGTGACATTCAAATGCGGCCCAACAAACAATAAATGCCCATGCAGCGGCAAGATTGGGATAGTTGAGCTGACTATAAACTCTTTCAATAGGCTGCAATGTCTGTGAAAAAATTCACGCATCCCGTAACACGTTCAAACAAATGCCTGATTTGTATGTATCATGCACTGATAACGGGCCTGATGAGTTTTCCCTCCGTTGGGCATCACAGAGTGATGGGAAACGACGATTTTCAGGGAGCCACGCACATGATGCCTTTTGAAGAAGATACGATCGGATATGGTGACCAGCACGACACCAGCCTGGTAGCGCGTCTCCAAGAGGCGATCGAAAAAGGAGAGGTTAACTTGGAATTCGTGGACGATGGGCGAGGTTATCTGTTGTCATTACTTGAAAAACTGAATATCCCCGTTGATTCTCAGGTTCTTGTTTTTTCCAAAACTTCATCCCAGCGACATAAAATCTCCCCCTCTGCACCGCGTGCGTTGTATTTTGATGACAATACCTACGTGGGATATGTTCAGGGCTCCAATCTCCTGGAAATTTCGGCAGTGGACAAAAGCCTCGGGGGCGTCTTTTACACTCTGGAGCAAAACCCTGCGAAAAAACCTGAATTCATACGAACAGATCAATGCCTTGAGTGTCACGCTTCGTCCAGAACCATGGGGGTGCCGGGCCATTTAATTCGGTCTTTTGAAGTGGATGAAATTGGAGTAGCTGACCTCATTTCAGGCACCAGCCAAGTCAATCATCGCACTCCGTTAGAAGATCGCTGGGGTGGCTGGTTTGTTACGGGACAACATGGCAACCAATTACATCGAGGTAACTTGTTTGGCAAAGCGGCTTATCAAAGACAAAAAGAATTCCCCAACTATCTCGGTAATCTGAAGGAACTAAAGCAGTTTTTCAATCTGTCGCCTTACCCAAGAGCAACAAGTGATATAGCTGCCTTAATGGTGTTGGAACATCAGGGGCACATGCATAATTTCATCACGCGCATGCACTATGAAACAAAGCTCATGTTGAGCACCTATGGTCATCTTCGTTATCTCAAACATAAAATCGATGCCTTTTTGAGATACATGCTTTTTGTTGATGAAGCACCTTTAAAGCATGCCATTCATTCCTCATCCAGTTATGAAAAGGCCTTCAGGAACATGGGACCTGAAGATTCTCATGGGCGTTCCTTGAGGGATTTTAATCTTGAAACAAGACTCTTCGAATACCCTTGCAGCTACCTCATCTACAGTGAGTCCTTTCAATCCATGCCTGAAAGGCTAAAGTCTAAAATTTATGACAAACTCTGGAAAATACTGACAGGGGAAAACAATCAGCCTGAATTTTCGAAATTGTCGATTGCTTCACGAAAAGCGATCCACAGCATACTCGAAGAAACACTTCCAGGGCTCCCCGAATATTGGTAGTTTTCCAAGTGTACTATCATGGAAGAAACACTCCCCAGCCTCGATTGCAAAATAGAGCACATCTTTATTTCAGAAGGTCATAATTACATCGGTCACCACGGCAAACCACCTGGCTGCAACCAGATCATTGAGGTGAAAAAAGTTGAATGCGTTGCAGGCAGGGGTTTAACCGGGGACCGTTTTTTCGACCACAAGGAAAACTACAAAGGGCAAATCACATTTTTTGAAATGGAGATCTATGAAAAACTCTGCAATGAGCTCAATGCATCAGGAAAAGTCCCGTCCGATTTCCGTCGCAACGTCCTGACGCGGGGTGTTGATCTGAATCAGTGGATCGGAAAACAATTCAGTTTGCAAGGCATCAAGTTTGAAGGTGTGGAGGAATGCCGGCCCTGCTATTGGATGAATCAAAGTTTTGCACCCGGGGCTGAACTCGCCCTAAGAAATCAAGGTGGCCTGAGAGCCCGCATCCTGAGTACTGGATCACTGCGAGTCACTCTGTAGGATTCAACAACAACGGGTACATGAGCTTGGCTGCTGTCTTGAATGGAGCGTCAGCTCTGCTCCCTCATTCTCTGTGCATGAAATGGGAACCTTGCAAACACGAAAACCCAGACACTGCAGCAGTCCTGTGAGTCCAATCCATGATAATTGAAACATGCATTGGCAATCTGCAAACCATCTCAAATGGAAGACTTAGACGACAATGATCCCTGCAAACAGACCAAAACAGCTTTAAAACAACATGAGCAATTTTTGTGCTGAGTGGTTTTGGACGTGTCGCATGACTACCCCATAGTTAAAGCAACCCGAAGCCCATTGAAAAAGATAAACTAACTCATTCAATTACAATTATTTACCGAACCGTAATCAATACCTGAACAAAACTTAATCATTTTAAGAAATAAACAGCGCAGCATGCGGTACCAAACAAAACGAAAAAAAACAAAAAAAACTTAAGTTCAAACTGTAGCAATCCGATAAGAGGTTAGGGAATGTTAAGGACATTCATCTCTGAACGAGCGATAACTTTTAACAGCTGAAGATAAAAAGCACTGTGACTGAACAAGCAGGACCACTACCTTTGTTGATTTTAGCCAGTATTTTTCTGGCAGTCTGGAACATGGACCCCTTTTTCATTGAAGAGGGAGATGCCACCACCAGGAGAGAAGAACCGGTGAGCGCAAAGTATTCAACAGTGCACTCTGATCAAAAAACGCAAGAAAAAATTGACTCGAGCTATGTTCTGCCGCGCTCAACAGCTTTTAAAACCGGTAATACGAATCAATTTCATAGGAAAGAGCAACCTGTA
>JBDQII010000274.1:0-6970 GCA_040264395.1 Verrucomicrobiota bacterium | reverse complement strand
GCAGCGATAGTTTCTGTCTTGTTTATTTACTTACTAATGGGATTTCTGTTCGAAAGCTTTGTATTGCCTCTCTCAATTATCCTTACCATTCCTCTTGCAGGGATAGGCGTGGTGTGGAGCCATTGGCTGACAGGCAAGGATCTCGATGTTCTGGGATTTGTCGGCACAATTTTACTCATTGGAGTCGTCGTCAACAATGGCATCGTCCTGGTAGATTATATCAACAGACTAAGACGGGAGGGGCTCGAACGCACAGATGCGCTTCTGAAAGCTGCCGATCGGAGGTTTCGACCAATTTTGATGACAGCACTAACCACTATCATTGGAATGATTCCTCTCACATTCAGCGAACCCACCGAACTAGGCCTGAGTTATAAGAGTTTTGGTCTGACTTTGATCGGCGGCATGACAACAGCCACGATCTTAACCCTGCTGGTTGTGCCAGTATTTTACACCTTCTTTGATGATCTGAGAGAAAGGGTCATGCAGGGTGTGCGGGGATTGAGGTGATTCAATACCTGATACTCACACCAAAAAAAGGATTGTAGTCAGGGGCAGAATCCGTCACCCCGAAGTTGCAGCCACAGTCCAATTGGGTGTTGGGATTGATGGCATAAGTGAAACCAACATTCCAGAACCCCTGCCAGCCAATCGAATTTTCAGGCGTCAACAATGCTGCAAATTCAGTGTAACCAGCAAGATTTCCCATGATATTGTGCCCAATGGTCACTGTATTGAAGTATTCGGCATCATAACCTCCAGCACCGTCGCTGACAAAATCCACTTCCGTCTGCGCGCCCAGTCCCCAACCGGCCCCTGCATCCATGGAAAATGGAAGAATGATCCCTCCCTCGGTTTTACCATTCCTCAAACCCGAGGCAGATAGAGGATACTTGACAAAGGGCATGATCCCCAACGCAGTTGAACCTTTATCATTGCCCCAGAGATTGATCTTCAGTCGAGTTGTGAGGTCACCAAAGCCTTGTTCGCGCCTGTTGGCGCCAGTGATTCGATTCTTGGATGTCTCAACTACATGAACATTGAAAACAGTTTGCAAGTCCACTTGGTTGAATAATCCAACCTTGAAATTGACTCCACCAAAGGCTCCGCTGCGAGAACGCACATCGCCCCCTCCCGACTTATCATGATCAAAGGAGGCATTCACGAAGTCCGTTTCAATCTGGAAGTGGCCTGCATCCACCGTATAAGGAGATTCCGTCAGATCAGGCCTATCGGTTGAGAGGTCTCTCAATAAGTGATCGGGTGTCGGATGGAATAAGTGATACTTACTTTTATCTGAAGGTTGATCAGCAGCAGCAGGACTTATCATCACCAAAAAGATAAAAATGAGCAGCGCCCGTTGACTTGAGGGTAAGTGTTTATTTGACTTCATCATGTTTGAATTTTCAAGTTAACTACATGATTGTTAATTTAGCAAAACAAAAATAGGCATGACTAATTTTAGATACCTTTAGAAATGCATGCCGAAATGGCTTGCATTGAATGCCTGTTGGGAGCGACTTTCGTGACTTGATTGCGTTGTCAGATATCACATGGGTTCAATGGGCACTGGCCTCATTGGGAGCTTTCAGCCTCGGTTTTTCAAAGACGGGTTTCCCTGGATTGGCCTTGGTGAATGTTTTAGTGATGGCTGAATTATTTGGCGCCAAAGAGTCCGTAGGCTTGATCTTACCACTGCTCATCGTTTGTGACATCACTGTTTATCCGATGTTCAGGCGTCATGCGACGTGGAATCAGGTGTGGCCCATCCTGATCCCAAGTTTTGTTGGTATCATCGGCGGTTACTTTTTTCTGGGAAGCATCGACAATGCGACAGCAAGAAAATCCATAGGCCTCATCATCCTGGTAATGCTGATCCTTCAGCTTGCACGCGGTTACAGACAGGATTTTTTGAAGAAGCTTCCTGATTCTGAAATTTTTAGATGGGGGAGTGGATTAACCATCGGTATTTCAACCATGATGGCTAATGCGGCCGGCCCCGTTTATTCTATTTATTCACTGGTTCATAAAATGCCCAAAAACGAGTTCCTGGGCATTGGTGCCCGATGTTTCCTTCTGGTGAACATCATCAAGGTGCCATTCATGACGGATTTGGATATCATCAATAGCTGGTCCTTGAAAATGGATGCTTTGTTGCTGCCGGGCATTTTTGCAGGTATATTTCTGGGCAAACGATTGATTGACCGTATTCCGCAGGGTGCCTTCGAAATTTTGCTGTATGCTTTTTCAGGCATCGCAGGAGTCAGGTTAATTTGTTACTAGACAACACTGACGGTTTGCATCAAGCGAGCATGGAACTACGAGCATTGGCCGAACGTATTCTATTCAGTCCGGAACTTTCGGTAAAATTGGACTGTCCATCAAAAATCACGGATAATCATCCTGGCGCTTCTGTTGAAGCACCGAACGCACCTCACCGTAATGTTCCGCTTCAGTTTGCCGAGAACAAGGGCAAGTCAGCATTCCCTGCCTTACATCATCTGGAAAAGGGCTCCACACGGGCGAGAATACTTCATTATTTCACAAACCATGAGTTACTGGCAACCGAACTGATGGCACTCGTACTCCTGAAATTCCCGGAGGCTCCCAAGGCTTTCCGAAGAGGGGTGTTGAAAACATTAAAGGATGAGCAGGAACACACACGCATGTACATCAGGCGCCTCTCAGACATAGGTGTCGAGTTTGGACAGTATCAGGTAAATGGTTATTTCTGGAAAATGATCGCTCCCATGCGAACTCCCATGGATTATGTCAGTCGACTCTCTCTCACATTTGAACAGGCGAATCTGGATTTTTCAAAATTCTTTGCAGGCCAATTCGGAAAAATTGGAGACGTGGATTCCAAAAAACTCCTCGAGCGGATTTACCGTGATGAAATTGGTCACGTCGGTTATGGATTGAAGTGGTTCAGAAAATGGAAAAACCCAGAACTAAGCGACTGGGAAGCTTATAAAGCACAATTGGAATTTCCATTGTCACCTCGACGGGCAAAGGCTGAACCATTCAATCAGGAAGGGCGAAAACGCGTCGGGTTGAATTCAGAATTCATTCACAAACTCTACGTTTACTCCAAATCCAAAGGCCGAACTCCGGGCATTTACACATTCAATCCCTTTGCCGAACAATACATGGCTACTGGCCCCGGATTCACCCCAAACAAAAGGCAGATCGGATTTCAAAAAGACCTGGAAATATTACCCGCCTTTTTGTGTCGAGCGGATGACGTGGTCTTGCTGAATGAGGAACCCCGATTGGAACATCTGGTTTCGCTAAAAAAAGCAGGATTTGATTTACCACAGTTTGAAACCCTCAAAAAGGGACGTCTTGAAAAAACATCTGAACTACTCAAACGTAAGGTGGGGGGGTTCAAACCTTGGGCATGGAGCAGTGATATTTGGAGCCTTTTCACCCCACTCATCAGCAAATTGACGACCTCCCCTCCAGTAAAAGCAAAGGCATGGGAAGAGAAAATTCTCCCTCTGTTCGGGAAGGATTGGAGTGCCTGTCAACTCCAACAATTCTTGGATCATCATGGTTGGCAGGATTGGCATTGCTCACCCGAGACCGTCGGTAAAGTTGCCACATCCACAGATCAAGTCCTCCAGCGAATTGAGGCACTCCGCCATATGCGTTTCCACCGCCATGTGGTGAAATCCGTTTTCGGATCTGCGGGAGGGAATATGCTGCGCCTTTGGGAGCCAGAGATTTCTGACCGACAATGCGCATGGATTAATAACGTCATCGAACGCGAGGGAAAGGTCATCATCGAACCCTGGCTTGATCGACTCTGGGATTTTTCTTTGCAGTTGGAGGTAGAACGCGGTGGAATCCGGATTGTGGACTGGACCCACTTGAAGGTCGATGCTCGGGGTCAGTACAAGGGGACCTTGTGGCTTCCGACCTTCAGCAGAGGACTTCCAGCCAGTCTGGCTCGCTTTGCTCACGAGGGATCACCAGACAGAATGACCCGCATGTTTCAGGATCTGATCAAATTCATCGAACCAGCAGTGGAAAAATCAGGGTTTGTAGGACCGTTGGGGATCGACGCAGCTATTTATTCAGACCCGAATGGGCAAACCAGGCTGAAGCCTATCATAGAAATCAATCCGAGGTTTACGATGGGGCGTTTAGCTGCGGAGTTAAGCCGCCGTAATGCACCAGGCTGCCCTGGATATCTTCGACTATTGTCGACACCCGATTTAAAGCGATCGAGATTCCATTCTTTCAATGAATGGGCTCAAAATCTGGACGACCAATATCCAGTTCGCCTCGATAGCCTTAATAGACTTGAGACTGGCTCACTCGTTCTCAATGACCCTGCAAGCGCTGAAGGATGCCTAGCCATATGGACCGTATCACAAAATATCTCAGATTTTGAGACGCTGTTTGAAGGTTGATAAGAGTAAGTAAAACCCTTGTCAACGATGATGACCTGAAGCGCACTCTTCCGACAGATGGTTCACTTGCATACGAGTAAAGGCATAACCCCACTTGAGGGAGATCAAAAAGATTTTTCCCACAATAACCAAGAAGCCAAAATGCAGAAACCAGGACAGCCCCATGCGTCTAAAATAGATGCATTGAATACAAATCTATTCGGTCTCCGGGGTTTTCTGATCATCATTCTCAGCTAGAGTTTCTTTTTCGCGATAACTTGCTACCACCCAATCACTTAATTGCTTATCTGGATCTTTGGCAGCTGCTTCATCGATGATGAATTTCTTTTGGCCAGTGTTCTGTTCGATGAGTTTGAGTCCAAATTGATAATCCTTGAATCGCTCCAACCATAGATCGCGGATGGGTATGCCTTTGGTAAGAGAATGATCAATAAGACAACGCCGCCCGGCTTCATCGATAACCATTTGAATTTCGTGTGATTCCTCAAATCTTGCCACAAATTCGTCCAGAATCTTGCCTGCGACTTCCCGTTCCTTTTGAGATTGCTCAGCTAACAACTTCTTGAGTTGCTCAGCTGGACAATCCACCACTTCACGCGTCACTTCAAATCGTTTTACATCGGAGCTTGGCAGCTCATATTTAAAGTTCCTGAAAACTCGTTCACAAACAGTCATCAATCCTCGAGCGCCCGTTTTCTCTTCAACCGCTATTTCAGCAATGCGACGAAGGCCATCCGGCTTGAATAGAATATCGATACCGTATGCAGCAAAATCCTGTTCATATTGCCGGATGATGCTACCTTCTGATGTTTTGAGGATGTGAAATAAATCTTCCACTTCCAAAGGATTACAAACCACACGTACGGGCAGACGCCCAACGAATTCCGGTTCAAATCCAAATTCGATAAAATCTTTGGTCTGGACCTGCTCAAGCATTTCACCTTCTTTTTGATTGCCATTTCTGGAAGATGCGAAACCAATGGTTGCCTCACTCATTCGACGACGAATGATAGGCTCCAAACCATCGAAAGCCCCACTAACGATAAACAGGACATGCTTGGTGTTGATGGTAGATGCCGATTTTTGCCCCTTTTGTGATTCCATCATCGCCTGAATCTGACTTGCCATATCATTGGGAGAACGCACGGACACGTCTGTCTCCTCCATGAGCTTGAGCAGGTTGGTTTGCACTCCACGACCGCTGACATCACGTGAACCAGCCGAGTTCTGGGACATCGCGATCTTATCCACCTCATCCAGATAAACGATACCGAACTGAGCCCGCTTTAAATCATTGTCCGAGCGGCGATATAATTCACGAATCAAATCTTCGACATCCGACCCAACGTAACCAGTTTCTGAAAACTTTGTTGCATCGGCCTTCACAAAAGGAACACCAATTAGATCAGCAACACTCCGAATCAGGTAGGTTTTGCCAACACCAGTCGGCCCAACGAGGATGATATTTTGTTTGGCATAATTGGGCGCCTCTTTACCCTCCAAAGCCAGGCGCACATGATGATAGTGATCACACAATGCCACACTTAATACTTTCTTGGCCTCATCCTGCTGAATGACAAAACGATCCAAATAAGCTTTTACACCCTTGGGGCGATAATCAAACTTTAATAAATCCTCAATACTACTTTGCTTTGCTTCTTCGTCGTTTGCAGAGGCTGATTCCTTGTTACCAGATGCGCCCCCTCCAAATGGAGAAAACCCCATACCGGAAAAGTTCTGCTTCATAAAATCCGAAAGCTGTTTTTGAAATTCCTCTGGACTTGGAATGTCCTTTTTTTTGTCCTCGCTCTTCATTTTCTAAACCTTGACGGATGGATCTGGAATTGCAACCCCAGTGTAGAGGCTGATTCCAACCCATAAAACGTTTCTTGCGGTTCACCTTTTGTTGGAGAATAATGATAAATCCCAGTTCACTTTGAAAAAGTGACTTGGAAATCTTTATCTGATGGACACAACGCCAACAGTTCAAAACACTAAAAATGGCTCCCCGGCATTTATGGCCGGGCTTTACCCTGGCGACAGGATACTGGAGCTTGATGGTATCAAATTAACATCCATTGAGCATCTCAAAGGTGTGATTCAAGGCTTGGTGGATCTAGAGGTGCCCGTTACATATCAAAGAGGAGAACACACTTTCACAACACCACTCAAATTGGGGAATGACAAGAAAATCGGTGCTTCATTTACTGAAGGCCCCAATGATGTCACCGAAATGTGGGTAAAGGATGGCGCTGGGCCTGCAAAAATAGGAGGCGCTGATACAAATCAAAAATATTTCAACCCTTACCCTAAATCTTCTTTATGGGTATCTCTGTTTCGAAACATTGGTTACCTGAGCCTTATTGCCCTTTTAGTTTCATTGTTTTTCAATACTGATCTGATTGTTACTTCCGCAAGTTTCTTTTTGATCAATATGTTTTTTGCAAATCAACTCCAAATCTCAATCGATACGCGATGGCTTCTTGGTGAAACGCACAAAGTTTTGAAGGAACCCAGAAAACCCGATTGATTGCGCAAATGCAGGTAGACAT